>NZ_ANBC01000321.1 GCF_000341125.1 Nocardiopsis lucentensis DSM 44048
CGAGGCGCGACCTGGTGTCGCGGTACGCGCGCACGCACGGGCCGTTCGTTCCCGCCGAGGCCGCCGTGCGGCTGGGGTTGTCCGAGGACGCGGTCGTGGCGGAGTTGCGTGCGCTGGCCTCGGCGGGGCGGGTGGTGCGCGGGGGGTTCCGTCCGGGCGGCACGGGGACGGAGTGGTGCGACGCCGACGTGCTGCGCCGGCTGCGGCGCGGGTCGGTGGCGCGGCTGCGTCGGGAGGTGGAGCCGGTGGATCCCTCGGTCTTGGCCCGGTTCGTCCCGTTGTGGCAGAACGCGGTGCCGGGTGAGCGGCTGCGGGG
>NZ_ANBC01000322.1 GCF_000341125.1 Nocardiopsis lucentensis DSM 44048
TGTGCCCGTGGCGGCCTCGGCTCTGGAGTCCCTGGTGCTGCCCGCCCGGGTGGAGGGGTACTCGTCGGCGGGCCTGGACGAGCTGACCCAGGCCGGAGAGGTGGTGTGGGCCGGAACGGGGACGGAGGGGTGGGTCACGCTCGTGCCCGCGGACGAGGCCGCGCTGCTGCTGCCCGCCCCGGTGCCGCCCGGACCGGGCACGCTCGCGGACAGCGTGCTGGAGGTGTTGCGCGAGGGCGGCGCCCTGTTCTTCCGTGACCTCGCCGACCGGACCGCCCGCGCGACGGGTGGTTCGGCGGTCGCGGACGCGGACGTGGTGGCGGCGCTGTGGGAGCTGGTGTGGTCGGGCCTGGTGACCAACGACGGTCTGGCGCCGCTGCGGGCGCTGCTCGGGTCGGCGCCCCCTTCCCGCTCGCGGACCGGGCGGCGGGCTGGACGACCGGGGAGACCGGTCATGCCGACCCGGTCGGGTCCGCCGACGGCGGCCGGACGCTGGTCGGTGCTGCCGGAGCGGGAGACGGACCCCACCCGGGTGGCGTTGGCGCGTGTGGAGGCGCGCCTGCAGCGCTCCGGTGTCTGGGTGCGGGGTCAGCGCCAGGGTGTCGCCCCGGACGAGTACCGGGTGCTGCGGTCGATGGAGGACGCCGGGCGGGTGCGGCGGGGGTACTTCGTCGAGGGGCTCGGCGGCGCCCAGTTCGCGCTGCCCGGTGCGGTGGACCGGCTGCGGGCGCTGACTGGTGAGGGGCCCGGTGGACCCC
>NZ_ANBC01000323.1 GCF_000341125.1 Nocardiopsis lucentensis DSM 44048
TCCGTGCTCACCTTCGGGTCCTCCCCGGCGGCCTTGGACCGGGCGGCCCGAGCTCTGGCCGAGGTCGTGCGGGCCGGTGCGCTCGGCACTGTCACGGTGGAGCGGGCGGACGGCGGGGAGGTGTTCGGTACCGCCGTGGACACGGCGCTGGTGGCGGCCGGGTTCCACGTGACGCCCAAGGGGCTGCGGCTGCGGGTCGGATAGCATCCGTGCGACCTCCCGTCGGGGGCGGTGACGGAAGGAGCGGCGAGGGGGGGGTGGACACGGGGATCCGTCCGATGCGTCCGGAGGACGTGCCGGAGGTCGTGGCGACGTCGCTCGCGGCCGACACGGTGTTCGCCGACGCCGGTGTGGTGCTGCCGCCGGATGATCCGCGCGAGCTGATCGAGCACGCTGACCGGATCCTGGTCGCGGGTGAGCCCGTGCGGGGCCTGGCCGCCACGGTCTTCGTGGACGGGCACACGCACCTGGAGCAGCTGGCCGTGCACCCCGGCCACGGGCGGCGCGGACTCGGCTCGGCCCTGCTCGAGGCCGTGTGCGCCGAGGCCGCCGAGCGTGGGGACCGGGAGGTGACCCTGACGACCTTCCGCGATCTGGCCTGGAACGCCCCCTGGTACGCGCGGCGCGGCTTCGTCCCCCTGGCGCGGGAGGACTGGGGGCCGGACTTGGAAGGGCTCTGGGCGGCCGAGGAGAGGGCGGGGATCCGGGTCCTGCCGCGCGTGGTGATGGTGCGGCCGTTGGGCTGACGGTACGGCGTCCGGGGCGGGGCCGCGTTGGTATCTTCGGGCTCGCACCTCCCCCCTGTGCGAAAGGCCCGCCATGCCCTCGAACGGTCGCTCCCGTGTCGATCGCTACGTCATCCGTGAGCGGCTCGGCGGCGGCGGGATGGGAACCGTCTGGCGCGCGCACGATCCCGATCTGCACCGGGACGTGGCCATCAAGGAGCTCCGGCTCCCGCCCGACATCCCCGAGGACGAGCGGGACGAGGCCCGGGCGCGCATGGTCCGCGAGGCCCGGGCCGCCGCGGGTGTCAGGCATCCCTGTGTGGTGACCGTCCACGACGTGTTGAGGGAGAACGGCGACCCCTACATCGTCATGGAGCTGCTGAGCGGGCGGTCCCTCCAGCAGCGGCTGCGCGAGTCCGGCGCGCTGCCGGCCGACCAGGCGGAGCACCTGGCCCGGTCGATGTTGCGGGCGCTGGGCACGGCGCACCGGATGGGTGTGATCCACCGGGACGTCAAGCCCGCCAACATCATGCTGACCGAGGACGCGGGCCGGATCGTCCTCACCGACTTCGGGATCGCCAGCGTGCTCGACGCCAGTACCACGCTGACCGCGAGCGGGGCACGGTTGGGCACGTTGGAGTACATGGCGCCGGAGCGGTTCGGGGAGGACGGGGCCCCGGCGGCCTCGGACATGTGGAGTCTGGGGATCACGCTGTTCAGGGCGGTGGGGGGCGCTTCGCCGTTCCGGCGTGAGTCCGCGGTGGCCACGTTCAGGGCGATCACGGAGGATCCGGTGCCGCCGCCTCCCGTCGGGGGTCGCCTCGGCGCCCTGATCGGGGCCCTGCTCGACCGGGACCCCGAGGCCCGCCCCACACCGGACGAGGCGCTCGACATGCTCGAACCGGATCCGCCGCCGTCTTCGTCGCCACCCGCGCCGCCGCCGGTGCCCGGGCCGAACCGCCGTCGGGCGCTGTTGATCGGCGCCGGAGCCGGGGTGGGTCTTCTGGGCGCCGGAAGCGCTGTCCACCTGACCGGCCGCGGTGCGCGGACGGAATGGGCCACCTACGGGGGCGCCCTGTACACGCTCCGGTACCCCGAGGGGTGGGAGCGCCGGAGCGGCACGGCGGCCGAGCAGAGGATGGGGGACGGCGCCTACAGCGAGCGGCGGACGTTCACCGAACCGGCCGGGGACCACCGGATCGACACGCTGGTGCTGTCCTTGGAGGGGTGGAACGGCGGTGAGTACACCGGGTGGGACTGGCTGGAGGAGACCGATTACAACATCGCCGGCGGCGCGGACTCGGACTCCACGGACTGGGAGCGGATCCGGCTGGAGCGGGGGCCCGACGACCCCCGGGACTGGCGGACGGCCTACCTGGAGGGGACGTATCGGAACACGAACTACGCCGAGCCGGCCCGGCACGGTCTGTGGAAGACGGTGACCGTCGACGAGGTGGGGATCCACATCATCCGGTTCACCGTTCCCGCCGCGGAGTTCTCCGACTACGAGCGGGTCATGACCGAGGTCGTCGACTCGTTCGAGCCGGTCGTCGGCTGAGCCCGCGGCCGCGCCCCGTCGGGTGAGGGGTCGGGTCCAGGGGGTGGAGCGCGGCACGCGGCCTCAGACGGTGGAGGAGAAGACCTCCTCACGGGCGCGTTCCAGGGCGTGTAGGAGGGCGCCGCGCACCACGGGGCTGCCCTCGACCGCGCCCAGGCGGACCTCGGTCTCGTTCGGCGCGATGCGCGCGTTGGCGGCCTGGATCCGCTCGGCGAGCTTCTCGCCCCCGGCCCGGGCCACGTCCCCGCCCAGGACCACGAGTCCGGGGTCGAGGATCACGCTGACCGCCGCGACACCGCGCGCCAGGCGCTCGGCGAACACGTCCAGGAAGGCGTCGGCCTCGGGGGTCGCGGCGCGGGCGGCGGCCGCCACGACCTCGGTGACGTCGGTTCCCTCGATCCCGTGCTCCCGGGCCAGCGCGACCATCGCCTTGGACTTGACCAGGGCCTGGAAGCCGTGCGGCAGCTCACCGGTCGAGTCCATCGTGTGGTAGCCACCGGAGACCCCGGCCTCGACGGGTGTGGGGGCCCCGGGTACCGGGAGGTAGCCGATCTCACCCGCACCGCCGGATCGGCCCCGGTGTATCCGCCCGTCGATCATGGTGGACATGCCGACGCCGCCCGCGGCGCTGAGCCAGATGAGTACGAACTCGTCCACGCCCTCGGCGGCCCCCGAGGCGTGCTCGGCGAGCGCGGCCAGGTTCACGTCGTTCTCGATCACCACCGACCGCTTGAGGTCGGCGCGCAGGGCCTCCAGGACGCCCTCGTGCCAGGTCATGAGGTCGAAGGAGAAGCGGATGTCGCCCGTGCGGGGGTCCACCACACCGGGTGTGCCGATGACGCACGCCCGCACGCGGTCGAGGGGGACCCCGGCCGTGTCGGCCAGGCGCATGACGGCTGTGTGCACCAGGGCGACGGGGTCGTCGGAGGTGCTGGGGTCGACGGTGACGTCGCCCACGACCTCGCCGGTGATGTCGGCGATGGTGGCGGTGACGCGGTGTGCGCTGACGTCGAGGGCGGCCACGTAGGCGCTCTCGGGCACGACGGCGTACAAGGCCGCGTTCGGCCCACGCCCCCCGGCCCGGCTTCCCACGACACGGACGAGGTCGCGCTCCTCCAACCGCGCGAGGAGTTGTGAGGCCGTGACCTTCGACAGGCCGGTCCTCGTCCCGAGCTGCGTCCGGGTCAGCGGACCGGCGGACAGCAGCAGTTCCAGTGCCGCGCGGTCGTTGAGCTGGCGCAGCAGCCGGGGAGTCCCCGGACGTTGAGACATAACCGTGACACCTCACCCTGTTTTTATTAGGAAAGTTTCCTGTTAATTTAGCTCACAACCTCACAGGAGGTCACGTCCCGGCAGGTCCGACCTACTATCGGACTCCCCGGTACCCGCGCCGGCGGGGCGGCCAACGTGCTGTAGAGCACATCCCCCAGTAAGACGTCGAGGCGGCGGGATCAGTCCATGATCCCAGGCCCCCTCGAGCACAGGCGTCGTACCCGGCGCGTCGTGCGAAGGGAGACAGGTACACATGAAGTTCCCGAAGATCGCAGCGGTCACGGCCGTGGCTCTGCTCGCGGCCGCGTGCTCCGGCGGTTCCGACGGTGACGGAGACAGCGGTCCGGCCGACGCGCCGGAGACCCTGACCGTCTGGCGGATGGGTGACGCCACCGAAGCGCAGACCGAGTTCATGAACACGGTCGCCGAGCAGTACCAGGAGCAGTACCCCGACACCGAGGTCGAGGTCCAGTGGATCCCGTGGGGCGAGTTCTCCCAGCGGTTCCAGACCGCGATCGTCAGCGGCGGCCCCGACGTCGTGGAGATCGGCAACGACCAGGTCCCGACCTGGGCCAACGCGGGCGCCCTCTACGACGTCGCCGAACTCGCCGAGGGCTGGGAGGAGCGCGAGGACGTCCTCGAGGGCGCCTACGCCAACGGCACCTTCGACGACGCCCAGTACAGCGTTCCGTGGTACAGCGGCGTGCGCGCCCTGTGGTACAACGCCGACTGGCTCCGTGAGCTCGGCCACGAGCCGCCGCAGACCTGGGAGGAGCTGGAGACGGTCGCCACCGACATCGAGGAGGAGTACGGCGTCCCCGGTTTCGCCGCTCCCACGGACTTCATGAACGGCATCGCCAGCTTCGTGTGGTCCAACGGCGGTGACTTCGCCACCCGCGAGGGCAACGAGTGGGTCGGGCGACTCGACTCCGAGCCGACCGCCGAGGCGCTGGAGTTCTACGCCGGCCTGACCGTCGACGGCATCTCCCCGGAGGCCTGCATCGGCCTCACCGAGGTTGACTGCGCCCACGCGGACTTCGTCAACCGCGAGATCGGCATGTTCATCGACGGCCCCTGGGCCCGTACGCAGCTCGAGGACATCAACGACGAGCACGCCGACCAGTGGGCGACGGCGCCGATCCCCGGCGCCGAGGGCATGGCCCCGGCCTTCGGCGGCGGCTCCGACCTGGCCGTGTGGAACACCACCGAGCACCCCGAGGCGGCGTTCGACTACATCACGACGCTGAACAGCAAGGAGAACGCCCTCCCGTTCAACGAGGTCTCCTCGATGTTCCCGACCTACGCCGACGTCCTGGAGAGCGAGGAGTTCCAGAACGACCCCGTCCTGGCCGGCGCGGCCACCCAGGCGACCGGTGATCTGCGACTGTTCCCGGACACCCCGAACTGGGGGCACGTCCAGTGGGAGCTGACCACCATCCAGACCGCCGTGGCGCGCCTGGCCGAGGGGGAGGACGCCGACGACGTGCTGCCCGAGTTGAACGAAGAGCTCACCGAGGCGCTCAACCGCCCCACTGAATAGTCGCACCCCGCGTGCCCGGAGCACGCGGTACGGGGGCGGTCGCCGTGGACCGCGGCGACCGCCCCTCCCTAACGCCAGGTGAGAACTTCCCATGACACAGACACTGGAACGCCCCTCCAGCGCTCACAAGCGCAAGGGGAACGGGGCGAACACCGGTGGGCTGGCGACGCGGACACGCCGCCGGCTCACCCCCTACCTGCTCATCCTCCCCGCCCTGATCATCCTGTCCCTGGTCCTGCTGTGGCCGATCGTGCAGATGGTCTGGATGTCCTTGCACGACTACGGCCTGCGCCAGCTCATGGGCGACGAGGCCGAGTGGAACGGATTCGCCCACTACACCTCCGTCCTCACGGACGAGCGCTTCTGGACGATCTTCCGCAACACCATCGTGGTCTGCCTGGCCATGGTGCTGCTGACGATGCTGCTCGGCACGCTCGTCGGCATCCTGCTCAACAAGCTCCCCGGGTGGGCCTCGACGACGCTCGGACTCGGTCTGATGCTGGCCTGGGCCACCCCGGTGATCAGCGCCGCGATCGTCTACCGCTGGCTCTTCGACACCCGGTACGGACTGGTCAACACCATCCTGGACGCCCTTCCGAACTGGCTCGTCGGATCGGGGTGGGCGGAGTTCAACTGGTTCAACGACCCCGGCACCCTGTTCCCGATCCTCATCATCACCGTCGTCTGGCAGTCCTTCCCGTTCGTGGCCATCAGCGTGCTGGCCGGTCTCAAGAGCATTCCGGGCGAACTGTACGAGGCCGCGCGGATGGACGGCGCGAACGCGTGGCGGACTTTCTGGAACGTCACCGTCCCGATGCTGCGCCCGCTGTTCGCCCTGCTGCTGATCCTCCAGGTGATCTGGGACTTCCGCATCTTCACGCAGCTGTTCATCCTCGCCGACGGTGTCGACAACCGTGAGGTGGCGCTGCTGCCCGTGTACATCTACCAGCTGGGCTTCGCCTCCACACCGCCGAACTACGGCATGGGGTCCGCGATCGCCGTGATCATGACCGTTCTGGTTCTCGCGATCACCGCCTACTACCTGCGCGTGATGATCCGCCAGGGGGAGGTCCGATGAACAACGTCTACCGGCTGCGCAAGATCGCCGGCAGCGTCGGCATGTACGCCGCCGCCGCCGCGGTGTTCGTCTTCGCGGTGTTCCCCGTCTACTGGGTCCTGGCCACCGCGCTGCGCCCCACCGGCGAGATCTTCACGCGTGAGCCCACCGTGCTCCCGCGGGAGATCACCTTCGAGCACTTCGAGCGGGTCATCTCGGGCGTCCTGATCCCGGGAACCTCGTTCTGGTCCTTCCTGACCAACAGCCTCGTGGTGACCATCGGCTCGGTGGCCTTCGCCGCCCTGGTGTCGCTGTTCGCCGCCGTCGCCGTCGCCCGGTTCCGGTTCCGACTGCGCTCGGCCTTCATCATCATGCTGCTCGTCATCCAGATGGTGCCGATCGAGGCCCTGATCATCTCCCTGTTCGTCAACTTCTTCCACCTGGGCAACACCCTGGACATGGAGCTGGTGAACAACCTCTCGGGCGTGTTCGTCGTCTACGTCGCGGTCATGCTGCCGATCACCATCCTCATGGTGCGCAACTTCGTGGCCGCGGTGCCCAAGGAGCTGGAGGAGGCCGCCGCGATCGACGGCGCCAACGGCTGGACCGTCTTCTGGCGCATCCTCATGCCGCTGGTGGCCCCCGGTCTGGCCGCGTCGAGCATCTTCGCGTTCATCACCGCCTGGAACGAGTTCCTGGTCGCCTTCACCTTCCTGCAGAACAACTCCGGCGCCTACACCCTGCCGATCTCGCTGCAGTACTACTTCGGCGCGGTCTCCATCGAGTGGGGGTCGATCATGGCCGCCTCCACCCTGCTCACGGTCCCGGTGATGGTCTTCTTCCTGTTGGTCCAGCGACGGATGGTCTCCGGCCTGACCATGGGCGCGGTCAAGGGCTGAGCCGCCCGCCCCCGTCCCGGCGTGGGCCCGCGCGGCGGCTCCCCGCGGGCCCACGCCGCCCCTCCCGTCCTCTCCTCCGCCACCCCTACGCCACACGTCTGCCCTGCCATGGGCACCCTCGCTCACCGAACGGAGTTCGCCATGCCGAACGACCCGACCCTGGAGCGCCTGGCCAACGCCACCCTCCTGGTGCCATTCGAGTCCCACCACGCCCCACGCTGGGTGCTGGAGGGCCTGGCGGACGGCATCGCGGGCGTCTGCCTGTTCCACAACAACCTGGACGGCCCCGAGCAGGTCACCGCCCTCAACGCGCGGCTGGCCGAGGCTGCGGACACCCCCCTCATCTCACTCGACGAGGAGGGCGGCGACGTCACCCGCATCGGGCAGGCCCACGGCAGCGACTATCCCGGCAACGCCGCCCTCGGCGCGGTCGACGACCCCGACCTGACCCGGGCCACCCACCGCTCCCTCGGCGGGCGGCTGGCCCAGCTCGGCTTCAACTTCGACCTCGCCCCGTCAGTGGACGTCAACGTCGCTGACGACAACCCCGTGATCGGCACGCGCTCCTTCGGCTCCGACCCCGAACTCGTGGCCCGCCACGGCGCCGCGGCCGTGCTCGGCCTCCAGGAGGCGGGCCTCGCCGCGTGCGCCAAGCACTTCCCCGGGCACGGTGCCACCTCCCAGGACTCCCACCACGTCCTGCCGCGTGTGGACGCCGACGCCGACCTGCTGCACCGCCGTGAGCTCCTGCCCTTCCGCTCCGCGATCGACGCGGGCGTCCAGGCGGTCCTGACCGCGCACATCGAGGTCCCCGCCCTCGGCGGTCGTGGTCCGGCGACCCTCACCCCGAACGTGGTCACGCGGCTGCTGCGCGAGGAGCTCGGCTTCACCGGCACCGTCGTCAGCGACGCGATGGAGATGCGCGGCGTCAGCGAGCGGATCGGCGTCCCCGAGGCCTGCGTCCGCGCGGTGGCCGCCGGATGCGACCTGCTGTGCCTGGGCCGGTTCGTCTACGCCGACGAGATCGCCGCCGTGCGCGCGGCCCTCGTCGCGGCCGTGCACGAGGGCCGCCTGCCCGGAGAGCGCCTGGAGGAGGCCGCCGAGCACACCCTGCGGCTGCGCGCCTGGATCAGGGACTCCGCGGCCCACCGCGCCGCGTCCCCCGAGACCGACGGCATCGGGCTGTCCGGGGCCCGGCGGGCGATCCGGGTCGAGGGCGACCTGCCGACGCTGTCCGACCCCTACGTCGTCGAGGTGGACGCCCCGCCCGGCATGGCCGTGGGCGAGGTGCCCTGGGGCCTGGGGCCCTGGTTCCCCGGCACGGAGCGGGTCTCACCCGACCCGGCGCACGCCGAGCGGCTGCTCGCCGAGGCCCGGGACCGCGACCTGGTCGTGGTGGTCCGCGACGCGCACCGGTACCCGGAGGCCCGCGAGCTCGTCACATGCCTGCTCAGTGCCCGGCCGACCGCCGTGGTGGTGGAGATGGGGCTACCGATCTGGCGGCCCGACCACGGCACCCACGTGCGCACCTACGGCGCCGCTCACGTCAACGGACTGAGCGCCGCCGAACTGCTGGGCGCCAGCGGTGTGGTGGGCGCCGCCTCCGGGGGCGCGTGAGACCCGCATCACACCCCGGACCCGCCTCCGCGGCGCACGCCCCGCCTCTTCGGCCCGGTTCCGCCTCCCTCCAGGAGCCGGGCCGAAGGTCTGCCCGCCGCCGTGCGGGACGCCCTCGGACGTGACCCGGGTGACCCCGCGTATGTCCCCGAAAGCCGGTAGGAGAAGTACTCTTAACGTGTAGCACCCCGGGCGTCGACGTACCCGCCGCCGCCCGGTGCCCCATTCGCCCTTCTAACCACGGCATAATCACAGCATGCGCCTTTCAGCCCGGGTCGACTACGCGCTACGCGCGGCCGCAGAACTCGCTGTCGCCAGTGAGGGGCCGGTGACGGCCGAGCAGCTCGCACGCGCCCAGGCCATCCCCGGAAAGTTCCTGGAGAACATCCTCACCCAGCTCCGCCGCGCCGGCCTGGTGCGCAGCCAGCGCGGCCCCGTCGGGGGCTACTGGCTCCCCCCCCCCGCCCCGGNCGGCCGAGGAGATCTCCCTCGCCGACATCATCCGCGCCGTCGACGGCCCCCTGGCCAACGTCCGTGGCGAACGCCCCGAGCACGTCGACTACGACGGCGCGGCACGCAGTCTCCAACAGGTGTGGATCGCCCTGCGCGCCAGCGAGCGCGCGATCCTGGAGGGCGTCAACCTCCAGCACCTGGTCACCAACCAGCTGCCCGAGACCGTTCGGGCACTGGCCGAGGACCCCGACGCCTGGGTGAACCACACCCACCCCTGAGGGCCGCCGGGACGCGGCGAACGCCCCGACCCAGACGTGAAGGAGCCGGCCACCCGGGGTGGCCGGCTCCTTCACGTGGTCACGAGGATGTACGGACGGATCCGTGGAGGTCAGACCCCCACCATGTCGGCGACGTGGGGAACGCGATCCGGTACCGGTTCGATGCCGAGGTCCTGGGCTGCGACGGGGTCGCTCGTGACCGTGTCACCCAACAGTGCGGCCTCCTGGAGCTCCGCGAGGGCGAGCTGGTCGGAGACCTCCCGCAACACCTGGGAAAGCGGGACACCCAGTGCCCCGCAGATCGAAGAGAGCAGCTCGGAAGAGGCTTCCTTCTGACCCCGTTCGACCTCCGAGAGGTAGCCGAGGGACACACGTGCATCGGCCGACACCTCGCGGAGGGTGCGGCCCTGGCGCTGTCGCAGCCGCCTGAGCACGTCACCAAGTAGGTGACGAAGCAGGACCATCATTCGCGCTCCCTCCCACCGGTAGCGACCTTCATATACAACACCGTACCTGCCCCACGCCCGATTCGGGCACCTCTTGCCATCCTGTTCGCTGGAGGGGGAACCACTAGCTGGAGTGGTTTTGTTCCCGTCGCACGGGAGAGGGCGACCGACCGGAGGGGTCAGGTCCGAGCGGCTCCCACCGCGTTCCCGCGGACGGTCGACTCCAGGAGCGCCAGGGCGCCCTCGACCGTGTGGTAGCGGATACCCGAACGATCCCCGGTGAAACGGAACTCGCGAACAGCGCTGGTCCCGGTGGGTGCGGAGACGGCCGCGAAGACCGTGCCGACGGGCTGGCCGTCCTGGGGGTCCGGACCGGCGACGCCGGTCACCGCGACCCCGTAGTCGGCGCCCATCAGACGGCGCACGCCCGCCGCCATGTGGGCGGCCACGTCGCGGTGGACCGCTCCGTGGGCGGCCAGCAGGTCCCCGGGGACCCCCAACAGGCCCGCCTTGGTGTCGGTGGCGTAGGTGACGACTCCGCCCCGGTAGGTGGTGGAGGCGCCGGGGACGGCGGTCAGGTGGGCGCCGATGAGCCCTCCGGTGAGTGACTCGGCGGTGGCGCAGGTGAAACCGCGTTCCAGCAGCGCCCGGTGCACGGCCTCGGCCGCGGTGAGCGCGTCACCGCCGAGGTCCGGGGCACCGGGCGGAGCGCTCACTCCGTACGCCCGTCCTTGGCGCGGATGAGGCGGATCGCGTCGACCACGTAGGCCAGGCCGGTCCAGACCGTCACCGCCAGGGCCGCGCCCATCACGATGTGGGCGGCCCAGGTGAACACCGCGCTGAACGGCAGCAGCGCCGCCGGGAAGAGGTAGAGGCTGATCGCCACGATCTGGAGCACGGTCTTGAGCTTGCCGCCCTGGCTGGCGGGCATGACGCCGTAGCGCAGGACCGCGAAGCGCAGCGCGGTGATGCCCCACTCGCGGACGAGGATGGCGATGGTCACCCACCACCACAGGTCGCCCTGGAGGGAGAGCACGACCAGCGCCGCCCCGGTCAACGCCTTGTCAGCGATGGGGTCGGCGATCTTGCCGAAATCGGTGACCAGGTTGCGGCGGCGGGCCAGCTCACCGTCGATCCGGTCGGTGACCGCCGCCAGCACGAACACCGCGAACGCGGCCAACCGCCACCACGGTCCGTCCAGGAACATGAACCACACGAACACCGGCACCATGACCAGACGGCTCATCGTGAGGATGTTCGCGATGTTCCACAGGGGAACGCGGGGGGCGGGTGACGCCGCGGAATCGTGGGTGCTCATCTGTCTCCGGTTTCCCCGTCCGGCGCTTCGTCCTGTTCCGCGACGAGGTCGGCCCCCGCGGCCTGGATCACGGTGGCCCGGACGAGGTCGCCCACGGCCAGACCCTCGCCGTAGAGGATGGTACTGCCGTCCACCTCGGGCGCCTGGTGGTCGGCGCGGCCCTCGTACGCGCCGTCCTCCAGTACGGACTCGACCAGGACGGTGACCTCCGAACCGACCCGCTCCTCCGCGCGCTGGGCCATGAGCTCCTCAGCGAGCCGGTTGAGCCGCTCCACGCGCTCCTCGATCACCTCGGCGGGCACCTTGCCCTCGTGGCCGACGGCCTCGGTGCCGTCCTCGTCGGAGTACCCGAACACGCCGATGGCGTCCAGACGGGCCTCGCCGAGGAAGGCGACCAGGTCCTCGAACTCCTCCTCGGTCTCCCCGGGGAAGCCCACGATGAAGTTGGAGCGGGCCCCGGCCTCGGGCGTGCGCTCGCGCACCGTGCGCAGGAGCTCCAGGAAGCGCTCGCGGTCGCCGAAGCGGCGCATGCGGCGCAGCAGCGGGCCGCTGGCGTGCTGGAAGGACAGGTCGAAGTAGGGCACGACCCCGGGGGTGGAGGTGAGCACATCCACCAGACCGGGACGCACCTCGGCGGGCTGGAGGTAGCTGACGCGGACCCGGTCGAGGCCCTCCACGGCGGCCAGGCGCGGCAGGAGCTTCTCCAGGGCCCGCACGTCGCCGAGGTCCTTGCCGAAGGACGTGGAGTTCTCACTGACCAGGAAGACCTCGCGCACCCCCTCGCCGGCCAGCCACTCGGCCTCGCGGACGATCTCGTCGGGGTGGCGGGAGATGTAGGCGCCCCGGAAGGCGGGGATCGCGCAGAAGGTGCACCGGCGGTCGCAGCCGGAGGCGATCTTGAGGTTGGCGACCGGTCCTCCGGTCAGACGGCGCCTCGGCACGGCCGCGCGGTAGGGCAGCTCGGTCCCCTCCGCGCCCTCGGCGTCGGCGAAGGCCGCGTGGCCGGGGACGTGGACGTCGGCGGCGTCGCGGTCCACCGGGCTGATCGGCAGCAGGGTGCGCCGGTCCCGCGGGTCGTGCGGGACGAGCGTGCGCCCGGCGACGACGTCGTCGAGGCGGTCGGTGATGGCCGCGTAGTCGTCGAACCCGATGACCTGGGCCTCAGGCAGGGCCTCGGCGAGCTCGGAGCCGTAGCGCTCGGCCATGCAGCCCGCGGCGACGACCTGGCCGCCGTTCTCCGCGGCGTCCAGGATCGTCTGGATGGAGTCCTGCTTGGCCGCGTCGATGAACCCGCAGGTGTTGACGACGGTCACGTCGGCCTCACCCTCCACGAGTTCCCATCCGCCTTCGGAGAGGCGTCCGGCCAGCTCTTCGGAGTCGACCTCGTTACGCGCACACCCCAGGGTGACGAGCGAGACAGTACGGCGCGATGACATGGCTTCCAAGGTGTGGGAGAGCTTCGACGTGGTGTGCGGGTGCGCGGCGCGGCGGATCCGGCGGCCCCCGCGCGCGGCTCGGCGCCTGACGGCACCGCCCACGACCCACCACACTACCGTGGACGCGTCACCCACCCGTACCGTGCTCGCCTCTCCCGAGTGCCGTCTCCGGAGCGACCACCCCAGGGGGTTCGTCGTTCGGGCGCGGGCAGGGTTCTCAAAGATCGAGACTGCGCCTTAGGCGTCCGTTGAGGGTGGTGGTGGGCTACGGGTGGGCGAGGAGAGCCGCGTGGCGAGGAACGGGCGACAGGCGTGGCCGAGGGTGGGGGATCCCTGCCGTCGGGGCGCCCGAACAGAGTGGGCACCGCGCCGGAGGCCCACGACGGACACGGCCTACCCCTCCACGCCGTCGGCCCCGACGGTGACGGAGGTGACCTCCCCGGACCGCCCGAGCGCGCCGAGGTCCTCCCCGTCGACGGCCACGCTGACCACGCCCGCGTCGCCGACCCACAGTCCGATGGTGTCCTCGGTCACGTACTCCTCCGTGTCGCCGTCGAGGAGGAATCCGGTGAACAGGTCCTCCCCGTCGGGATCGGTGACCTTGACCCAGCTACGGTCGGAGGCGGTGACGGCGATGGTGATCTCCTTCGGCTCCTCGGGGACCGGTTCGTCGATCGAGGGCCGTTCAGCGGGCACGGGGGCCGCGGGCACACCGACGGAGGAGTCGACCGTGTCCGATCCGCGGTCGAAGGCGGCGCGCAGCGGGTTGCCGCCCTCCCACTCCTGCCAGGCGTGCACGCCCACGAAGGCGCCCAGGAGAAGGATGACGCCGACCACGGCCCACGGCCAGTGCCGGCGGACCGCCTCGCCGCGCCTGGTCCGGGTCGCGCTGATCGCCTGGCGCGGCCGGGGACCGGGCTCACCCGCCGGGCGGCGGCCCTGCCCTTCGGCGGTGCGGCGGGGCCCTGGCACGGCGGTCGCACCCGCGCGGGTGCGCCGCCCCTGGCGGACGCGCCCACGCACGTGCTGGCTGCGTTCGAAGTGGCCCCACCGCTCTGATCGGCCGCCGGGGTCGTGGGTGTCCCCGCCGGGACCGCGTCCCGCCGTGTGCGTCTCCGTGAACTCCTCCCCCCACGCCCGGCCGCGCGCGGCCTCGGTGGTGGCGCGGGCCGCCGAGGGCCCGGCCGCGGGGTGCCGCGCGGGCGGGACGAAGGCGGCCGTGCCGGGTCGGGCGTGTTCACGGTCGAACTCGTCGAGGAGCGGCGCGGGGTCCAGGCCCAGGGCCCGGCAGATACCGCGGATGTGCCCGCGCGCGTAGAAGTCGCCTCCGCATGGAAGGAAGTCCTCCCGCTCGATACCACGCAGGACCTGCTCCCGAATGCGTGTACGGGTGCTGAGGTCCGCGACCGTGAGTCCCGCGGCCACCCGGGCCGCCGCCAGGGTCTGACCGATCGTCGCCATGCGCGCTCCCCCCGCTACTTTGTGCGCTCACACGGAACCACTCTGCTCTTCCGTGCTCGAACACGCAGGCCACCACGCCCAAGGTCCCCCCAAAGATCACGCCAAATCGGACAGATCTCCGGCGTCCGGTCGGGAGGACCCACCCCGGTGCGGTCGTCGGCGACCGAGGCGGGTCGCGGTCAGCCGCCGCGGATCTCGGCGAGGACGCCCGGCAGGTCGTCGGGGGTGACCAGGACGTCGCGGGCCTTGGAGCCCTCGCTGGGGCCGACGACGTCGCGGCTCTCCATGAGGTCCATGAGGCGGCCCGCCTTGGCGAAGCCCACGCGCAGCTTGCGCTGGAGCATGGAGGTCGAGCCGAACTGGGTGGTGACCACCAGTTCGACGGCCTGGAGGAGAAGGTCGAGGTCGTCGCCGATGTCCTCGTCGATCTCCTTCTTCTTCGTCTCCCCGGCGGCGACGTCCTCGCGGTAGTCGGGTTCGGACTGCTTCTTGCAGTGCTCGACGATCGCCCGGATCTCCTTCTCCGACACCCAGGCGTTCTGGAGCCGGATGGGCTTGCCCGCCCCCATGGGGAGGAAGAGCGCGTCGCCCTTGCCGACGAGCTTCTCCGCGCCGGGCTGGTCGAGGATGACCCGGCTGTCGGAGAGGCTGGAGGTGGCGAACGCCAGCCGGGAGGGCACGTTGGCCTTGATCAGACCGGTGACGACGTCCACGCTGGGCCGCTGGGTGGCCAGGACCAGGTGGATGCCGGCCGCGCGGGCCAGCTGGGTGATGCGCACGACGGCGTCCTCGACGTCGCGGGGGGCGACCATCATCAGGTCGGCGAGCTCGTCCACGATCACCAGCAGGTACGGGTAGGGCTGGTACTCGCGCTCGCTGCCGGGGGGCGCCTTCAGCTCACCCGTGCGCACGGCGGCGTTGAAGTCGTCGACGTGGCGGTAGCCGGAGGCGGCCAGGTCGTCGTAGCGCCGGTCCATCTCCCCCACGACCCACTGGAGCGCCTCGGCGGCCCGCTTGGGGTTGGTGATGATGGGGGTGATCAGGTGTGGAATGCCCTCGTACATCGTCAGTTCGACCCGCTTGGGGTCGACCAGGATCATGCGCACCTCGTCGGGGGTGGCGCGCATCATCAGCGAGCTGATCAGCCCGTTGATGCAGGTGGACTTACCGGCGCCGGTGGCGCCCGCGACGAGCACGTGCGGCATCTTGGCGAGGTTGGCCACGACGTTGGTGCCCTCGACGTCCTTGCCCAGGCCCACCAGCATGGGGTGGTCGTCGGAGGTGGCCGACGACGAGCGCAGGACGTCTCCCAGGCTGACGATGTCCTTGTCGGTGTTGGGGATCTCCACGCCGATGGCGGACTTGCCGGGGATCGGCGACTGGATGCGCACGTCGGCGCTCTTGACCGCCAGGGAGATGTTCTTGGTCAGCGCGGTGACCTTCTCGACCTTGACCGCCCGGCCCAGCTCGATCTCGTAACGGGTCACCGTCGGCCCCCGGGTGAACCCGGTGACCTCGGCGTCGATGCCGAACTGGGTGAGCACGCCGGAGAGCGCCTCGACGACCTCGTCGTTGGCCCGGGTACGCGGTTTGACGGGGCTGCCGGGCTTGAGCATGCCCGGCGCGGGCAGTTCGTAGTCGCCGTCCACGACCCGGGAGGGGATGGACAGCTGTTCGGTGGTGACCGGCGGCGGTGAGGGGTCGGGGGTCGGGGAGTGCTCCTCCGGGGCGGACTCGCCCCTTCCCCTCCCCTTCCGCTTCGGCCGGGGCCGCTCCGCGTCCTCGTCGGTCGGAGCCGGCGCGAGGGGCGCGGTGTCGGGCTCGCTGGGCAGGACGGGGCTGTCGTAGGGACGCTCGTGGTCGCCCGCCACGGTCTCCTCGGTGGGCTTGCGCCTCGGCTTGCGGCGCCGTTTGGGCTGGTCCGGCTCGGGGTCGGCGCCCAGGATGCCCAGACCCGAATCGGGGCCGGTGTCGCGTTCCATGAGCGCGCCGAAGAGGGTCTGGAGGCGGTCGGGGATGCGCCGGATGGGCGTGGCGGTGACCACCAGGACACCGAAGACCAGGATGAGGGCGAGGAGCAGACCGGTCAGCCACGGGGTGACGATCGCGCTGAGCGGGCCGGAGGCGACGTAGCCGATGAGCCCGCCCGAGTCCATGAGCGCCTCCAGTCCCTCGGAGGGCTGGGGTACACCGTGGCCGATGTGGATGAGTCCGAGCAGGCCCAGCATGATCGCGCTGAAGCCGATGAACAGGCGCCCGGCGTCGCCCTCCTTCGCGTTGGAGGGGGTACGCATCAGCCGGACGGCGAGGGGCAGGAACAGCAGCGGCAGGATCGGGGAGAAGGTCCCGAAGCCGCCGACCACGACGGTGCGGGTGGCCCGCAGGAGCAGGCCCTCGCTCTGCCACCACACGGCGCCGGCGATGAGGACCCCAGCCGCCAGCAGGACCAGCCCGGCGCCGTCCCTGCGCAGGTCGGGGTCGAGGTCACGGGCGCTGCGCCCCACGGCCCGCGCCGCTCCGCCCACGGTGTGCGCGATGACCTTCCACAGCACGAGCAGGAACTGTCCGAACAGGGTCACGACGAAGGCGATGGGCCCGTCGGGCATCGCCGGGGGCGAGGAGCGCCGCTTGGCGGGCTTCCTGCGCCCCGATCCTCCGGAGGACTTGGCTCGCGTGGCCATGGGGGGCACACCTCCAGGGGAGCGACTCGTTCGGTCCGGCGGGCAGGGCGGCCCGCCACGGCGGGCAGCCTACTAGGAAGTCCAGCCCCGACGGGGTTCCCCGCCGGCGTGTCGCGCGGACCGGCCCGGGAACGCCGTACGGCCCGAGTGCGCTGGTCGCGCCTCGGGCCGTAACCGTGGAACGTCCGGTCAGACCTCGACCAGGACGGGGATGATCATCGGACGACGGCGGTAGGTCTCGTTCACCCACCGGCCCGCGCTGCGGCGGATGAGCTGCCGGAGCTGGTGCGGGTCGTTGACGCCGTCACCGGCGGCCTTGTCCAGGGCGGCCTGGAGCTTGTCGATGACGTCGTCGTAGGCGTCCGGGGCGATCCCGGCGCCGCGGGTGTGGATCTCGGGATCGCCGAGGATCTTGCCCGTGGTGGAGTCCACGGCCACGACGACGGAGATGAACCCCTCCTCGCCGAGGATGCGGCGGTCCTTGAGCGAGGCCTCGGAGACGTCACCGACCGACGAGCCGTCCACGTACACGTACCCGGCCTGGACCGCGCCGACGATCTTGGCCCGGTTCTTGTACAGGTCGACGACGACGCCGTCCTCGGCGATACAGATCCGGTCCTGCGGGATACCGGTGGCCTTGGCCAGGTCGGCGTGCGCGCGCAGGTGCCGCCACTCGCCGTGCACCGGCATGAAGTTGCGCGGCCGCACCATGTTGAGCACGTACAGCAGCTCACCGGCGGACGAGTGCCCGGACACGTGCACCAGGGCGTTGCCCTTGTGCACGATCTTGGCGCCCCAGCGGGTCAGGCCGTTGATCACCCGGTTGACGGAGTTCTCGTTGCCCGGGATCAGCGAGGACGCGAGCAGGACGGTGTCGCCCTCCTCGATGCGGATCTGGTGGTCGCGGTTGGCCATGCGGCTCAGTGCGGCCATCGGCTCGCCCTGCGACCCCGTGCACACCATCAGGACCTCGTCGGGCGGCAGCTGGTCGAGCTGCTTGACGTCGATGATGGTGTCCCCGGGCACGCTCAGGTAACCCAGGTCGCGCGCGATGTTCATGTTGCGGACCATGGAGCGGCCCACGAACGCGATCTTGCGGCCGTGCTTGACGGCGGCGTCGATCACCTGTTGGACGCGGTGCACGTGGGAGGCGAAGCAGGCCACGACGATGCGCTTGTCGGAGGTGCGGAACACCTTGTCGATGGCCTCGTTGAGGTCGCGCTCGCTGACCACGAAGCCCGGCTGCTCGGCGTTGGTGGAGTCCGACAGCAGCAGGTCCACGCCCTCGTCGCCGAACCGGGCGAAGCCGCCCAGGTCGGTGAGGCGTCCGTCCAGCGGCAGCTGGTCCATCTTGAAGTCGCCGGTGTGCAGCACCGTCCCGGCCGGGGTGCGGATGCCGATCGCCAGCGCGTCGGGGATGGAGTGGTTGACCGCGAAGAACTCCAGGTCGAAGGGGCCGAAGTCGTGCCGCTCCCCCTCCTCGACCAGGACCGTCTCCGGCTTGATGCGGTGCTCGCCCAGCTTGGCGGTGATCAGCGCCAGGGTGAGCTTGGAGCCGACGATCGGGATGTCGGCGCGCTCGCGCAGCAGGAACGGCACGCCACCGATGTGGTCCTCGTGCCCGTGGGTGAGCACGATCGCCTCGACGTCGTCGAGCCGGTCCCGGATGTAGTCGAAGTCCGGCAGGATCAGGTCGACGCCGGGCTGCTCCTCCTCCGGGAAGAGGACGCCGCAGTCGACGATGAGCAGGCGACCGCCGTACTCGAAGACCGTCATGTTGCGGCCGATCTCCCCGAGTCCGCCCAGGGGGACGACGCGCAGCGCGCCCTCGCCGAGCGGCGGCGGGGACCCCAGTTCGGGGTGGGGGTGACTCATACGGACCCCTCCGCCAGGCGCTCGACGTTGACGGCGCTGGCCGGGACGGCCTGGTGGGGGGCGAGGCCGATCGGACCCTTGACGCCCGCCGCGGCCAGGTCCTCGCGCAGGAGGGCCTGGAGTTCGGGGGAGGCGTCCGCCAGCGGCGTGCGCACCGGGCCGGAGGGCAGGCCGAACAGGTTGAGCACGGCCTTGGTGGTGATGACGCCCTGGGTGCGGAACATCCCCGTGTAGACGGGAGTGAGACGGCGGTGGATGGCCAGCGCCTGGCCGACCTCGCCCGCCTCGTAGACGTCGATCATCTCGCGCAGGTCGGAGCCGACGATGTGGCCGACCACGCTGACGAACCCGGCGGCGCCCACCGACAGCAGCGGCAGGTTGAGGATGTCGGTGCCGCAGTAGTAGGCGAGGTCGGTGCGCTCCATGACCCAGGAGCTGGCGCCGACGTTGTCCTTGGCGTCCTTGTTGGCGACGATACGCGGGTGCTCTGCCAGCCGGACGAGGGTCTCGGAGGCGATCGGCGTCCCGGTGCGGTGCGGGATGTCGTAGAGCATGACCGGCAGCCCGGTCGCGTCGGCGATCGAGGTGAAGTGCCGGATGAGGCCTTCCTGCGGCGGCTTGTTGTAGTAGGGGGTCACGGCCAGCAGACCGTGCGCGCCCGCCTTCTCCGCGGCCTTGGCGAGCCGGATGCTGTGCCGGGTGTCGTTGGTGCCGACCCCGGCCACGACGGTGGCGCGGTCGCCGACCGCCTCCAGGACCGTGCGGAGCAGGCGGTCCTTCTCGTCGTCGCTGGTCGTGGGCGACTCACCAGTCGTGCCGCTGATGATGAGGCCGTCGTTGTGCTGCTCGTCGACCAGGTAGGCGGCCAGACGGGCCGCACCCTCGTAGTCGAGTTCGCCGTCCTCGAGCATGGGCGTGACCATCGCGGTCAGCATCTTGCCGAATGGGCGGTTCTTGGTGTCCACCATCGCTGTGATAAGGCGTTCGGGCCGCCGCTGCGGGGCGGGTGGGCCCGGGTGTGCCCCTCCTCCTCTCAGTGTGTGTCAACAGTCGGACGTGCCCGCGGTCCGGGTGTGCCCGGACACGGGCGGGCGGCGCGACGCGACCGCCACCGCGACCGGCGGAGTCCGTTCCGGTCACGGGAAAGATCTGGTGTGCCCCGTGCGCGGGGTCGAGCCTGCGCGGGCCGCCGTCCTCGTGGGTCGAGGTTGATGGCCCGGAATGTGAACCTACCCGTCCCGGACCCGCGCCACTCGGGCGGGTCCGGGGTCCGCTCGCAGGTCAGCGCGGCGGGACGGGGGTGGGCGGTCAGCCGTCGTCGCCGTCCGGGAGGAACAGGCTGGCCAGCCAGCTCACGATCGAGATGATGATGGCTCCCCAGAACGCGGGCCAGAACCCGTCGATGCTGAAGGGGACGTCGAACAGACCGGCGACCCACTCCGTGAGCAGGAGCAGCAGCGCGTTGACGACCAGGCCGATCAGTCCCAGGGTCAGGGCGTAGAACAGGCACCCCACCGTTTTGACGATCGGTTTGATGACGGCGTTGACCAGGCCGAAGATCGCACCGACACCAAGGTAGACGAGGATCTGCTCGGTCGTGTCCCGGGTCGCGACCTCGATCCCGTCGACCAGGTAGACAGCCGCCCAAAGGGCGAGCGCGTTCACGATAACTCTGATAATGAGGCTCACGACGTAGATGTTCCCATGCCATGGCAAGGTCCGGAAACTCCGGCGTTGGTCATCTTGCCGCCTGAGGAGGCCCGACCATGTCCAGTGCCCAGTTCGTCCGCCCCGCCCGTGCCGCCGACGTGGACGCCGTCGTGGCCGTCCAGGTGGCGTCGTGGCGGTCGGTGTACGGGGAGCTGCTGCCCGACGAGGTGCTGGAGGAGATGGGGGGCGGGGAGGCCCGCGAACGCTTCCGGGAGCAGTGGAGTTCGGCGGTGGCGTCGCCCCCGACCTCACGGCACCGGTTGGTCGTGGCCACGGACGAGGAGGCGGGGAAGCGGACGGTCGTCGGCTTCGCCGCGTTCGGTCCGGCCGGTGACCCGGACCTGTGGCCGGGCAAGGACGCGGAGGTGTTCGCGCTGCACGTGGCGCCGGAACTGACCCGGCGGGGGCACGGGAGCCGGTTGCTGAACGCGTGCGTGGACCAGCTGGTCGAGTCCGGTTTCGGCACCGTGTACGTGTGGGTGCCCGAGGCCGACAACGCGCTGCGCTCCTTCTTCGAGTCGTCCGGGTGGCGCGCGGACGGGGCCCGCCGGGAGATCGACCTGGGAAGTCCGTTGGCGATGGTGCGGCTGCACGCGGCGATCACCGCGTAGTTCCCGGCCCTGCGCTTCGGACCGTGTTCGGATGCCGTCCGGGGGCCACCTCTCCAGGAACCGGACCCTGGAGGGGCGGCACGACCCGCGCGGAGCGGGGACTACCGTGGAAAGGTCGGATCACCGTGCGCTCGGAAGGGCTGGGCGCCGCCGTCGAGTGTGGAGGGACCGCACGTGGCCACGGTCAGTGAATGGGTCTCGGGGACGCGTCCCCGTACGCTGCCGAACTCGGTCGTGCCGGTGGCGGTCGGTACCGCCCTGGCCGTCGCGCTGGGCGGATTCGTGTGGTGGAAGGCGCTGCTGGCGATGGTGGTGTCGCTGGCGCTCCAGGTGGGGGTGAACTTCGCCAACGACTACAGCGACGGCGTGAAGGGCACCGACACCGCCGAACGGACGGGCCCGGTACGGCTGACCGCGAGCGGTCTGGCCCCGGCCCGGCAGGTGTTGGCCGCGGCCCTGGCGAGTTTCGCGTTCGCGGCCGTGGTGGGTCTGGTCCTGGTGGCGACGTCGTCGTGGTGGCTGCTGCTGGTGGGCGCGGCCGCGATCGCCGCGGCCTGGTACTACACCGGCGGGCGCTCTCCGTACGGGTACCGGGGCCTGGGCGAGGTGTCGGTGTTCGTGTTCTTCGGCCTGGTGGCGGTCGTCGGCACCGTGTTCGTCCAGGTGGGATCCGCGCCGTGGCAGGCGTGGGTGGCCGCCGTCCCGGTGGGGCTGCTGTCGTGCTCGGTGCTGGTGATCAACAACCTGAGGGACATCCCGACGGACCGGGAGACCGGCAAGATCACCCTCGCGGTGCGACTGGGCGAGGCGGGCACCCGCCACCTGTTCGCGGGCGCGATCGCGGCGGTGTACGTGGTGGCGCTGGTGCTGACGCCGGTGTACTGGTGGGTTCCGCTCGTGGTGCTGTCGGTGCCGCTCGCGGTGCGACCGACGCGCCGCGTCCTGGGCGGCCAGGTGGGCCGCGACCTGGTGTTGGGACTGGGCGAGACCGGCAAACTCCAGCTGGCCTTCGGGGTGCTGTTCTCGGTCGGTCTGGCCCTGGGCTGAGGGGCGGGTGTGCCCTAGGGTCGAGGGCGTGACCGAAGAGGAGTTCTACGCGGGTCTGCCCGCGACCCGGGGAGCGGCGGGGGCCGTGATCCGCTCCGAGTCCGGCGGCGTGCTGCTGGTGAAACGCACCTACGTCCCCGAACGGCCCTGGGGCGTCCCCGGCGGGGTCATCGAGGCGGACGAGTCGCCGCTGGCCGCCTGCCGCCGCGAACTCCGCGAGGAACTGGGAGTCGAGGCGCGCGTGCTGCGGGTGGCGGTCGTGGACTGGGTCCCGGCGCGTCCACCGCGCACCACGGCGCTCCAGTGGCTGTTCACCGCGGAACTGCCCGAGGGCGCCGAGTTGCGCCTTCCCGCCGACGAGCTGTCGGGGTGGGCCTGGCACGATCCGGGCGACTTGCACGAGGTCCTGTCCCCGCACACGGCCCGGCGGATGCTCGCGGCGCTCACCGTCGCGGACGGCGGGGGCCCGCTCTACCTGGAGGACGGCAGGCCGGTGCTACCTCCGGGCGACTGACCTGGGCCGACCGGGCCGCGGCAGTGTTTCTTTCGGGCCTGCCGCTTCGCTTCGGCCCGCCCGGCGCCCGCCACCACCCTCAACGGACGCCTGGCGGCGCAGCCCCATCCATAAGAACCCTGGCGGCGCCCGAACCGAACCCCCCTGGGGTGGCCCGTCCCAAGAAAGGCCCTAGTCCAGGCCGAGCAGGGGTTCCAGACCCAGAGTGAGCGGATCGGGCAGGTCGGCGACCTTGCGGATACCCAGGAGCACACCCGGCATGAAGGACGTGCGGTTCATCGAGTCGTGCCGAATCTTGAGGGTTTCCCCGTCGGTTCCGAACACGACCTCCTGGTGGGCGATGAGCCCGGAGATGCGCAGGGCGTGCACGCGGACACCGTCGACCTCGGCGCCGCGGGCGCCCGCGATCTCGGAGGTGGTGGCGTCGGGCATCGGGGCGGTACCCGCCTCGCGCCGGGCCTCGGCGACCAGTTCGGCCGTCCGGTAGGCGGTGCCGCTGGGGGCGTCGGCCTTGTTGGGGTGGTGCAGCTCGATGATCTCGGTCGAGTCGAAGTACGGCGCCGCCTTGCGCGCGAAGTGCATCATGAGCACGGCGGCCACACCGAAGTTCGGGGCGATCAGCACCCTGGCGCCCGGCTTGGCCGCGAGCATGGCGCGCACCCGGTCGAGCCTGGCCTCGTCGAATCCGCTGGTGCCGACGACGGCGTGGATCCCTTGGCCGATGAGCCACTCCAGGTTGTCCATCACCGCGTCGGGGTGGGTGAAGTCGACGACGCAGTCCGCCCCCAGCACCGCTTCGCGGTCGTCGGCGTGGTCGATCCCCGCCACGAGTTCCATGTCGTCGGCGCCCTGAACCGCCTTGACGACCTCTGACCCCATGCGCCCATCGGCGCCGAAAACTCCTACCTTGAACACGGCACAACCGTACCGGAGTCAGTGCCCGCCCACCGACCGGCCTCGTGCGACCATGGCGCCATGGCACAGGCACGGCCCGGGAGCGGCCCCGGGGGATCGGACGGACAGCAGAGGCGCTTGGGGTCCCTCCTCAACGGTCTTCGCGCGGCGGTGCTCGGGGCCAACGACGGCATCGTCTCCATGGCGGGCCTGGTGGTCGGCGTGGCCGGGGCGACGCCGAACCGCGGGGCCCTGCTGATCGCCGGGGTGGCGGGCACCATGGCGGGAGCGCTGTCGATGGCCGCCGGGGAGTACGTGTCGGTCAGCACGCAGCGGGACACGGAGCGAGCGGCCCTGGCCCGCGAGAGCTGGGAGCTGGCCACCGACCCGGCCGGCGAGCTGGAGGAGCTGACCGAGATGTACCGGGCGCGGGGACTGGACGAGGAGCTGGCGCGCGAGGTGGCGCGGGAGCTGACCGCCCACGACGCGCTGGGTGCGCACGCCGAGGTGGAGCTGGGTCTGACCCGCTACCGGGTGAACCCGTGGCAGGCGGCGGGA
>NZ_ANBC01000324.1 GCF_000341125.1 Nocardiopsis lucentensis DSM 44048
CGGCGATGCTGCTCAGTCCGGACGCGTGGCGGTTGGCGGTCACGGTGGTCGCGGTCCTGGTGGCGACCGGTGCGCTGGGTGCCGTCAGCGCGCGGTTGGGCGGCGCGGTGCCGTCGCGGGCGGCACTGCGGTCCATGACGGGCGGGGCGTTCGCGATGTCGGTGACGTACCTGGTCGGCTCCCTCCTGGGGACGATGACGGCGTTGTGAGTCCTCAGTGGGCGGTGGCCAGGGCCAGGGCGAAGTCCCCGGCCGGGTCGGTCCACCAGTGTGTGGGGGCGAACCCGGCGGCGACGAGCTCCCCGCCCAGGTTCTCGCGGCGGAACTTGGCGGAGATCTCGGTACGCATCTCCTCCCCCGCGGCGAAGTCGACGGACAGGTCGAGGTCGGCGACCCGAACGTGCTGGTCGACGCGTGAGCGCAGCCGCATCTCGATCCACTCCTGCTCGGCGTTCCACAGGGCGACGTGGTCGAAGGCGCCAGGGTCGAAGTCGGCGCTCAGCTGCCCGTTGATGACGGAGAGGACGTTGCGGTTGAAGGCGGCGGTGACCCCATGGGCGTCGTCATAGGCGGCGACCAGGCGTACGGGGTCCTTGACGAGGTCGGCCCCGAGCAGGAGGGAGTCGCCGGCCCTCAGGACTCCCCGGATGTCGCGGAGGAAGGCGGCCCGGGCGCGGGGGTCCTGGTTGCCGATGGTGGAGCCGAGGACGGCGAGGATCTGGCGGCCGCCCTCCTCGCTGACGGGCAGTAGGCCGAGGTGTTCCTCGAAGTCGCCGACGACGGCGTGGACGTCCAGCCCCGGGTAGTCCTTGGCGAGGCCGGAGGCGGAGGCGGCGAGGAAGTCACCGCTGACGTCGACGGGTACGAACCGGGTGAGGCGGCCGTGGCGGCGCATCGCGTCGAGGAGGAGCCGGGTCTTCACACCGGAGCCGGAACCGAGCTCGATGAGTGCCTCGGCGTCGGCCGCGTCGGCGATCTCGTCGGCGCGTTCCTCGAGGATCGACCGTTCGGTGCGGGTGGGGTAGTACTCGGGAAGTTCGGTGATCTCCTCGAACAGGGCGCTTCCGCGTTCGTCGTAGAACCACTTGGGCGGGAGCTGTTTGGGCCGGGCGGTGAGCCCCTCGGCCACGTCTCTGCGGAGGGCCTTGTCGAGGTCGTCAGCGGTCAAGTTTCGGTCGATCCGGAACATACTGCCTCCTGTGTCCCTATGTGGTGTACCCGGGATGGGGGTCGTCCAGAGTCCGCTCAGCGCAGCGGCGTGATCTCGGTGCCGTGCGCCGTGGCGACCACCACCGAGTCATCGGGGACCGGGTGCCAGCCGGGGTCGTCGTCGAAGGGTTCGGAGGCCAGGAAGACCCCTCCCCACGGCTCGCGCAAGGTGAACAGGGTGTCTCCGGACGCCGTCCCGACGATGGACTCGCCATCGCTGGCGAGCAGGTTGTAGCGGCCCTCGGAATGCTCGCGGGCGTGGCCGACCACGGCGGCGAGTGTTCCCGCGAGGTCCCCTGACGCCCGCCACAGTCGGACGGTGTGCGCGAACAGCGGCGCCGAGTCCACGGGGGAGCGGGCGTCCAGGGCACCGGCGGGTAGGGGCGTGGCGAGCGCGGCGGTGAGTGCCTCGTCGTCCTTGACCGCCCCGTTGTGGCTGAACAGCAGCCGGTCGGCGCGGAAGGGCTGGGCACCCGACTCCTCGGAGCCGAACCCCGTGGTGGCGTCGCGTACGGCCGCCACCACGCACCCGGAGGTGATGGACCGGGCGGCGTCGGAGAAGGAGGCGTCACCCCAGATGGGCATGGCGCGCCGGTAGCGCAGCGGTTCCGGTGGCGGGCCCCCGGCCGTGACCCGCGGGGGATACCAGCCGACGCCGAAGCCGTCGGCGTTGACGGTGCCGTGCCGTTGCATGCGCGGCGCCCAGGACTGCGCGTGGAGCGAGTGGGGCGCCGCGTACAGCAGCTCGTGCACCGTGCGCGGCGGCCCCAGGTAGGCGAGGTGGCGGCACATCAGTCGGACTCCGCGTCGCGGGCGCAGCGGAAGCCACTGAAGATCTGCCGCCGGATCGGATGGGCCCAGTTCCGGAAGGTCGAGCGCACGGCGGTGGGATGGGTGGCCCAGGAACCGCCGCGGAGCACCTTGTACCCCTCGTTGAAGAACACCTCGGAGTACTCCCGGTACGGGAAGGCCCGGAACCCCGGGTACCCGTCGAAGGTCGTGGACGTCCACTCCCACACGTCGCCGATCAGCTGCTGCACACCCAGCGGGGAGGCGCCGTCGGGGTGGCGTCCGGCCGGTGAGGGGCCGAGCCGGCGCTGGCCCAGGTTGGCGTGGCGGATCCCGGGTTCGTCGTCGCCCCACGGATAGCGCGTCGACCGCCCCGTCTCCGGGTCGAACCGGGCTGCCTTCTCCCACTCCGCCTCGGTGGGCAGGCGCTTGCCCGCCCAGCGCGCGTAGGCCTGGGCCTCGTGGAAACTGACGTGCTGCACGGGTTCCTCCGGCGGCACCATCTCGTGGCGGCCGAACCTGCGGCGTGACCAGTCCTGGCCCTCACGGGTCCAAAAGGCCGGGGAGACGGCGTTGCGGCGGCGCTGCCACTCCCATCCCTCACGGGTCCACCAGTGCCTGGTCTGGTATCCGCCGTCGGCCATGAACCCCAGGTACTCCGCGTTGGTGACGGGACGGGTGTCGATCCAGTAGGCGGGCAGGTCGACCGTGTGGGCGGGGCGCTCGTTGTCGTAGGCCCACGGATCGTCGGCGGCGCCCATGGTGAACGGCCCGGCCGGCACGAGCACCTCCGCCTCCGTGGGCGGGCTCAGGGCGGCCACCCCTCCGGAGCCGTCCAGGAGCACGGGCTCGCCCTTGCGCAGCTGGTGGGTGGCGAGCATGGTCTCGTCGTGCTGGTGTTCGTGCTGGATGACCATGTGGAAGACGAACCCCGCGTCGAGCAGGGCACGGTAGCCGTCGGAGCCCTCGCGCTGGCGGGGTATGCCGACGGGGGCGATGTCGGCCTTGTCCAGGACCTCGAGCACCTCGTCGCGCACCCGGTCGTTGTACTCGGCGGCCTCGTCCGGTGTGAGCAGCGGCAGGGTGACCCGTTCGGCGCGCGGGTTCTCGAAGGCGTCGTAGAGGTGGTCGATGTCGGGACGCAGCGCCTCGCGGCCGCCCGCGGCCCGCAGCAGCCACTGCTCCTCGTAGTTGCCGATATGCGCCAGGTCCCAGACCAGCGGCGACATGAGTTTGGAGTGCTGGGCGATCAGCCCCTCGTCGTTCAGGGCATCGAGTGTCAGACCGTTGCTGCGCCGGCGGCTCCGTTCGAGCTCGACGGCGATGCGCTCCTTGGCGCGCTCCTGTTCGTGGTTCACCGTGCTCCTCCACGTGACTCGGAGTGGTGTGCCGGGTCCGGACCCGTCCCGGACGTCCCGGTTCCCGCGCTACGGGGGCCGGGAACCCACGGGCCGGCGTCGGCCGGGGACAGCCCGCGCCGTGTGTACCGGTCCGCGTAGTCATCGACGAGGGAGGCCAGGTCCGCCGCGCCCATGCGGGGCAGAGCGCGAACACCCGCGTCGAAGCAGGCCTGGGCGCAGGCGGCGATCTCTGGGTCGGCGACGCCGCGCTGCGCCGACGTGAGCCACAGGCGGGGGCCGGGGGCACGGCCCCCGCAGAGCCGTTCCGTGGCCTCTTCCGCGGTGGCGCGGGCCACGGGGTCGTCGAACAGGGCGGCGGTCAGCGCCATCGGGACGGGCCACCAACGGTGGGGAAGCGCGTCGATCATGCGCAGCTCCCACCAGCCGCGGGGGCGCACCGGCGGGAAGAGCGTACTGAGGTGGAACTCCAGGTCAACGAGGGTGGCGGGGCGGGGACCCAGACCACCGATCCACTCGGCGAGGGTGCAGCCGGGGTCAGCGATCCAGTGGCCGTCGCCTTCGGGGGTCTCGGGGACCGCCATGACCTTGGCGGCCAGCGCGTACTCGGCCCACGCGGTGGCGGGGTCGGAGCGGTCGCCGAGGTCGAGGACCGGCCGGGTGCGGGAGGCGTCGGTGGCCGCCCAGATCGCCCATCGGGTGGACTTCCAGCCGGTCGGGCGTCCGCGCCAGAACGCGGAGTTGGCGAACGCCGCGACCAGAACCGGACCGAGGCGGTGGGTGAGCTCCCAACGGGCGCGCAGGTCGGCGGCGTCGGCTCCGGTGTCCAGACACACCTGGACGGAGGCGGTGCTGCACATCATGGTGCGGCCGCTGGGCTGGCGGTGGTTGGTGAAGAAGCGCTCCATCGCGGTGTAGCGGGCCGAACGGAGCTGGCGCAGGGGCGGGCGGACCGGGTCGAGTGCGGCCCCGGACAGTTGGAGTCCGGCCTCGCCGAGGTTCTTGCCGACGTGGGCCAGGTCCGCGGCCAGGGCCTCGTACACCTTGGCGGGGCCTGGCCGGACGGCCGAGCTGAGTTCGAGCTGCCCGCCGGGTTCGAAGGTGATCCGGCTTCCCGCGGGCAGGGTTCCGGTCGTGTCCAACGCCTCCGTGAGGCGGTCGAGGTGGACGGGTTCGGTCGGGCGGGCGGGATCGGTGACGAGCCATTCGGTCTCGGCTCCGACCTTGCCGGGCGGCCCGGTCTTGAAGCAGACCCCGTTGATGTAGCCGTGTACGTCGTCCGTGGTGATACGTGCCATGGGACGCCCCTCTCGATACCCCGCGCCTCGGGTGACACCTCAAAGGTCCTGCCCATGAGTCAGTGAGGTCGAACATAGGAAACGACCAGAAATCAGATGAACAATCCACGTACGCCAGGAGCATGAAGTTATGTCCCCTACGACGGCACTGGTGACTCCGGGTGTCGTGATGGGTGCGGAGGGCACACCCGCCGCGCGTGTGACCCACCTCACTTCTTGGTGAAGTCCCTGAGCCGCTGCTCAGCCACGGCCCGTTCCCCGGCATCGAGCCTGACGTCGAACGCCTCGCCCGGTACGCGGTCGCCCTCCCCGATGGGCGCCTCCTCTGACCTGCGCCGTCAACCGCCCAGCGAAAGGCGGGCGGGGGCGGGTGGTCGGGTGGTGGATGGCAGTACCCGCCCTGGCGCCGCCGGACCGTCTCGTCCGTCAGAGCGGCCACGTCGAGGAGGATCGGCGGGTGAGGACGATCTGGAGGTTCTCGGCCGGGATCGCGGCCGAGTGGGCACGGTGCGGGGCCCGCAGGGTCTCGAGGGTCGGGGCGGGTCTCCCGCCGACCCGACCCGCTCCAGGTAGGCGTCCAGGTCCAGTTCCCGGCCGGGACAGAAGTCGCGCTCGGTGGACAGCGCGCCGGGGCGGGCGCCCGGGGAAGGGCGGTCCGGGCGCTCGTGGTGCCGTCGGTGGCGGAGTTCCGCGTAGCCGTGTCCGCCCAGAACCGGGGTCCCCCGGGCGCTATTCCACCGCTTCGGCGCGCCCCGGTGACCACATGCGACCATGGCCGTCGGCGACCCAGTGGCAGGCGGCCCGGTGCGTGCCATCGTCCTCGACCGACGCCTCCGGCGCGGTACCGCCCTTGAGGACCGCGGGATCCACCGTCCGGCACCGGTCGGCCACCCCCGCCCGCTCCGCCTCCCCCGAGGCCAGCACCGGGCAGCGCGGGTGGAAGCGGCACCCCGAGGGGACGTGCGCGGGGTCGGGGGGCTCCCCCGACAGCACCGTCGGCTCGCCGTCGGTCTCGGGCAGCACCGACAGCAGGGCCCGGGTGTAGGGGTGGGAGGGCGCGGCGAGCACCTCCTCCACCCCGCCCATCTCGACCACCCTGCCGAGGTACATCACGGCGACGCGATCGGCGATGTTCCACGCCAGGCCCAGGTCATGGGTGGCGACCAGGGCCGACAGCCCCAGCTCTGAACGCAGGTCCAGCAGCAGGCGCAGGATTTCCCCCCGCACGGAGGCGTCCAGGGAGGCCACCGGTTCGTCGGCCACCAGGACCTCCGGTTCCAGGACCAGCGCTCCCGCGATGACGACGCGCTGACGCTGACCCCCCGACAACTCGTGCGGGTAGCGCGCCAGGAACCGCTCCGGTGGCCTCAGCCCGGCGCGGGCCAGCGCCCGTGCGACTCTCTCCGCCTCCTCGGCGGTGGTTCCCTCATGAACGCGCAACCCCTCGGCGACCGCCTCGTACACGGTGCGGCGCGGGTTGAGCGACCCGGTCGGGTCCTGCTGCACCAGCTGGACCCTGCGTCGGAAACCGCGCAGGTGACGGCTGCCGTAGG
>NZ_ANBC01000325.1 GCF_000341125.1 Nocardiopsis lucentensis DSM 44048
GGGTCGGCCGCTCCAGGCCGAGCAGTACCCGGCCCAGGGTGGTCTTGCCACACCCGGACTCCCCCACCAGAGCCACGATCTCCCCCGCCGCCACGTCGAGGTCGACCCCGTCGACCGCACGGGCGGTCCGGCCGCCGCCCGGCGCGACGCCCGCCCTGAAGGCGACCTCCACACCCCGTGCGCTCAGGATGGGACGAGCACCGGACCCGCGGGAAGAGACTTCCCCCACCGACGGCGGCGCGTGGGCGTCAGTCCGCACGGCTGCGGGCAGCACCCCTCCGGAGTCATCGGCGTGGGTCATGGATGCTCCTTCCGCTCGGCGGCACGTGCCGGACCGACGTGGACGCACGCGGCATGGCGGGTCGAGTGCCCGTCGTGGTCGGGGGCCACCGGGTACAGGGGCGGGTCGACGGTCGCGCAGACCGCCTGGGCGCGGGCGCAACGCGGGCGGAACACGCACCCCGGCGGCGGAGCGGCGGGATCGGGCGGCTCGCCCGCCAGCCCACGGGGCGCCAGGCGCGAAGCGGGATCCCCTATTCGGGGGAACGCGGAGCTCAGGGCACTCGCGTAGGGATGCGCCGGGTCCCGCACGACCTCGGCGGCGGGCCCCTGCTCCACGACACGGCCGGCGTACATGACGGCCAACCGGTCACAGTGCGCGGCGAGCACCGACAGGTCGTGGCTGATCATGATCATGCCGATTCCCTGGTCCGAGGTGAGCCCCCAGAGCAGTTCCAGGACCTGCGCCTGGATCATCACGTCCAGGGCGGTGGTGGCCTCGTCGGCGATGATCAGGCGCGGCTCGCACGCCAGTGCCATGGCGATCATGACCCGCTGCCGCTGGCCGCCGGAGAGCCGGTGGGGGTGGTCGCCCGCGCGGGAGGCGGGAATCCCCACCCGTTCCAGGAGCTCGGCGACGCGTCCCCGGACCCGGCCGGAGGCGACGGTGCGGTGGAGCAGCATGGGCTCGGCGATCTGGTCGCCGATCCGCCGGACCGGGTTCAGGGCGTGCAGCGCCCCCTGGAAGACGATGGCGGCGTCCATCCAGCGGACCGCGCGCAGGCGCCCCCACCGCATGGTGAGGACGTCCTCGCCCTCCAGCAGGATCTGGCCCGTCGTGTTCGCCGTTCCCGGGAGCAGTCGCAGCAGGGCCAGGGCGACGGTGGACTTGCCACTGCCGGACTCGCCCGCCAGTCCGAGGACGCTCCCGGACTCGACGGTCAGGTCCACTCCGCGCACGGCCGGGACGTCGCCGCCCGCGGCTCGGTAGGTGACGTGCAGGTCGCGGACATCGAGCAGGGTGGTCAACGCGCCTCCCCGAGTCGCGGGTTGAGGACGGACTCGACCGCGCGCCCGCACAGGGTGAAGGACAGCGCGACGACGGCGATCGCCAGTCCCGGCGGGATCATGTACCACCAGATCCCCGCGCTGATCGCCCCCGCGTTGCGCGCCGCCTCCAGGATCCCGCCCCACGACACGGTGGCGGGGTCGCCCATACCGAGGAAGGACAGGGTGGACTCGGCGATGATCGAGGTGGCCACGAGCAGGGTGGTCTGGGCCAGCACCACGGGCATCACGTTCGGCAGGACGTGCCACGCCATGACGTGCGCGTGGCCACCCCCGAGGGCGCGGGCCCGTTCGACGTAGGGCCTGGCCTCCACCGCGAGGGTCTGGGCCCGGACCAGGCGGGCGGTGGGCGGCCACACGGTGAGGCCGATGGCCAGGATGATGGTGCCGACACCGCGCGGCAGGACGGCGGCCAGTGCCACGGCCAGGACGAGGGTGGGCAGGACGAGGAACCAGTCGGTGATCCGCATCAGGACGGTGGACACGACCCTTCCCGCCAGTCCTCCGGAGGAGGCGAAGTGTCCGGCGGCGACGCCGATCACCGTGCCCAGGGCGACGGAGACGAACGTGGCCAGGAAGCCCACCGTGAGTGAGACCCGTGCCCCCCACACCACCAGGTCCAGGACCGAGCGCCCGAAGTTGTCGGTGCCCAGCGGGTAGCGTCGGCTCGGCGGCTCGTAGGGGTCGCCCGGCGCCCGGGTGATGCTCAGCCCGGCCTCATCGACGAACAGCGGCGCGGTCAGGGCCAGCGCGCTGATGGCGAGCAGGGCCGCCAGCCCGACCAGGCCCGCGCGGTGTCGGGCGAAGGAGCGGGCGAAGGCGGCCAGGGCCACTCGGCGGCGGCGCCAGGCGAGGGCGGCGGGCCCGGCCGGGACGGGTGTGGTCGCGCGTTCGGGCCCGGGGGCGGCCCGGGCGTCGCGCCCGTTCGGGGCGCTCACGGCCGCACCCGGGGGTCGAGCAGGGGGTACACCAGGTCAGCGAGCAGGTTCATGAGGATCACCGAGGCCGCGAAGACGACGAAGAGTCCCTGGACGAGCCCCAGGTCGGGCACGCGCAGGCCGGAGTAGAAGAGCTGGCCGAGCCCCGGCCAGGAGAACACCGTCTCGACCAGGATGACGCCGGAGACGACCTGGCCGAGATTGAGGAAGATGAGGGTCACGGTGGGCAGGAGCGCGTTGGGCACGGCGTGCCTGCGGCGGACGAGGCCGTCGCGCAGGCCCTTGGCTCGAGCGGTGGTGAGGTAGTCGGCGCCCTTCTCGTCCATCAGGGAGGAGCGCATGATCATGAGGTACTGGGCGTAGATCACCGCGACCATGGTGGCGACCGGCAGCACCAGGTGCCAGGCGGTGTTCAGGACGGTGTCCAGGGCTCCGGAGACCCCCGGGTCGACCATGCCGCCGGTGGGGAACAGGCCGGGGACGAACCCGCGCCCCGAGGCGAGCACGACGATGAGCAGCAGACCAAGCCAGAACGTGGGCACCGACCAGAGGAACAGGGCCACGGCGGTGTGCGTCCGGTCGGCGCGCCCGCCCGGACGCCATCCGGCCCGCGTGCCGAGGAACAGTCCGAGGAGGGCGGCCACGACCGTTCCCGTCCCGGCGAGCAGGACTGTGGGGCCGAGCCGTTCGAGGATGAGGTCGGCCACCGGTTCGCGGTACTGGAAGGAGGTTCCCAGGTCGAATCGGGCGAGCCCGGCGCAGTAGTCGAGGAACTGCTGCCACAGCGGCTGGTCCAGCCCGAACTGGCGGCGCAGCTCCTCGCGCTGCTGCGCGGTGACCTCGCGTCCCTCCGTCATGGCCCGGACCGGGTCACCGGGCAGGATCCGGAAGAGGAAGAACCCGGCGACGACCACCGCGGCCAGGGAGACCACGGCGGTCAGCAGCTTCCCGGACACGTAGACGAGCACCCGCCACAGGCGTCCGGAGCCGGATCGGCCGCGTGCCGGAAAGGCGCCCGTCGGCCCCTGCGCCGCCGGTTCACCCGTCGTGGTGGGGGTCGAGGTCACTCCCGGTCCTCCAGGGTGGCTCGGCGGCGGACGAGGGCGAAGGCGCCGGCGGCCACCAGCACGACCACGACCACCCCGACGCCGACCAGGACCCCGGTGGACAGTCCGTCCCCGCCGGAGTCGGCCGCGGCCACGGGACGGGCCGACCACCAGGCCCAGTAACCGTCCTGGCCCCAGATGTTGCCGCCCGGGTCCGGTTGGATCTGGATGTCGGACACCTGGTCGCTGCGGTAGGCCTCCATGATGTTGGGGTAGGCGAGGACGTTGACGACCGCCTCGCGGTAGAGCACCTCCTGGAGTTCGTGGATGATCCCGGCGCGGGTGGGCCGGTCGTACTCGGCGAGCTGCGCGGCGTAGAGCTCGTCGTACTCCTCGTCGCAGAAGTAGGCGTCGCCCTGCATCGTGCCGGGTTCCTCGGGAAGCGCCCCGCAGGTGTGGATGCCCAGCACGTAGTCCGGGTCGGGGTTGACCGTCCACCCCGTGAAGATGAGGTCGTACTCGGCGGCGTACAGGGCGTCACTGAGCACACCGGGGTCGACCGTCAGGTTCTCCACCTCGACGCCGATGTCCGCGAGACGCTCGACGAGGATCAGTCCGGCGTTGACGTTGGCGGGACGGTCCCGGTGGACGTGCATGCGCAGTTCGAGCCGGTCCCCGTCGGGGGAGACGCGCACGCCGTCCTCGCCCCGTTCGTATCCGGCCTCGTCGAGCATGGCGTTGGCGGCGTCGGGGTCGAAGGCGAGGAAGTCCTCCTCGCCCTCCGGTGACCAGTGGAAGTCGCCGTAGCGTGCGGGGACGTACCCCCCGGCGGCGACGGCCTGCCCGCCGTGCGCGAGTTCGACGATCTCGTCGTTGTCGATGGCCATGACGATGGCCTGGCGCAGCGTGCGGTCGGCCAGGGCGGGGTGTCCGTCGCCGAACCCCTCGCCGTCCTGGGTGCGGGCCCCGGGGTTGATGGTGAAGGCCTGGAAGCGCTTGCCGTCGGCATGGTTGACGGTGATGCCGTCGACGCCCTCCAGCGAGGACGCCTGCGCCTCGGTGAGCTCGTAGACGAACGTGACCTCGCCTCCGCGCAGGGCCTCGACCGCCGCGTCCTTCTCGGAGTAGTAGCGCAGGACGACCTGGTCGAAGCCGGGCGCGCCGCGCCAGTGGTCGGGGTTGGCCTCCAGGGTGATGGACTCACCCGGTTCGTGGCCGACCAGTGTGAAGGGGCCGCTGCCGACGACGGGGAACTCCTCGTTGGGGTAGTCGGCGAAGGCGTCGCCCTCCTCCTCCAGGATCGGCTCCCACACGTGTCGGGGGACGATCGGAACGGCGAGGGACTCCATGGTGGCCTGGGGTTCGGCGAGTTGGACGACGACCGTGTGGTCGCCCTCGGCGGTGACGGACTCGAATCCGGCGACGTAGCTGCCCGAGGCGATGGCCGCGGCGCCGTCCTCCATGATCGTGGTGAGCGTCCACACCACGTCGTCGGCGGTGAGCGGTTCCCCGTCGGTGAAGACGACGTCGTCACGGAGCTCGAAGGTCCAGGTGAGGCCGTCGTCGCCGGCCTCCCACTCCTGGGCCAGCGCCGGGGCGGGCTCGTTGGTCTCGGGGTCGACGGTGACCAGGGTGTCGTAGACGTGGCCGAGGACGTTGGTGGTGACCGCCAACTGCGCGACGAAGGGGTTGAAGGTGTCGACCTGCTGGGTCACGGCGATCGTGAACGTGTCGAGGTCGTCGGTCCCGGCCGTGGCCGGCGCCGCCGTGGAACCCCCGACGAGGAGCAGCGCGGCGCTCATGGCGGCCACGCGTCGGAGGTGGGTGCCTGGAGGACGGGGGTGGGTGTGCATGACGGCCCCTGTCGGGATCGTGGGCTCGGTGATGTACCACCTGGGAGATGTTGGTTGTTTACCAATGCGGAGCGACGAGCGTCAATCACTTCCGGGGCGAGGTGTGGATAACGGAACGCGATCGGTACGGAAGGGGCGTCATCCCTGGGTTCAGCGGGATTCGTGTGTCGAATGCGGCTGCCCGGAATCTCCCGCCGATTCGCGGTGAATGCGCTACTCCGCTACGGTTCCCGCCATGATGGGGCACTCACACGCCATGAGCGGCGTGGTCGGTTGGATGGCGGTCGTTCCGCTCGTCCAGGGCAGGGAATTCCTCGGACTCAGTTTCGACATGGGCCCGGGCGAGATCATCGCCGGCTCTCTCGTGTGCGCCGGGGCGGCCCTGCTGCCCGACCTGGACCACAAGAGTGCCACGGTGACCAAGACCTACGGAAAGGTCACCGAGTCCATGAGCGGGATCCTCGCGTGGGCGTTCGGGGGCCACCGGATGGGGACGCACTCGTTCCTCTTCGCGGCCCTCATGGGCGTCCTGGTGCAGATACTGGCCCTGTGGTCGGAGCTGGCCGTGCAGGTGTTCGTGTTCCTGCTGGTCGGCATCGCCCTCCAGGGACTGGGTTTCGGTCTGGACAAGAACCGGGCCGCGTCCGGGGTCATCAACGCCCTGGGCACGGCGGCCATCACCCTCGCGCTGTTCGCGTCGGGCGTGAACTACACGTGGCTGGGGTTGGCGGTGGCCTTCGGATGCGTGTTGCACTTCTTCGGCGACATGATCACCAGGATGGGCGTGCCGCTCTTCTGGCCGTTCACCAAGAAGCGCATCGGCCAGAACCAGGGGTTCGTCACCAACGGCCCCGTGGAGCAGAAGGTCGTCATGCCGCTGCTGACCGTCGGCGTGATCATCTACTCCATCTACCTCTTCGACTGGCCCGAACTGCTCCCCGCCTACTGACCCGGTCCCGCGCCCCGCACGTGCCCACGGTCGGGTCCGGCGCCCCCGTGCGCGCGGAGGGAAGGGGCTAGGGTGGCCCCGTGACTCGAACCACGGAGACCATCACCCCGGAACTGCACTCCTACCTCGTCGCCCACAGCGCTCCGGTCGACGACGTGCTCGCCGACCTGGTCGAGGAGACCGAACGCCGCTTCCCCGACTTCAGGGGCATGCAGATCGGCCCCGAGCAGGGCGCGTTCATGACCCTCCTCGCCCAGGCGTCCGGCGCCCGCGACATCGTGGAGGTCGGGACCTTCACCGGCTACTCCTCCCTGTGCCTGGCCCGTGCCCTCCCGGCCGACGGAACCCTCCTGGCCTGCGACATCAGTGAGGAATGGACGTCCGTCGCCCGCCGCTACTGGGAACGGGCCGGGGTCGCCGACCGGATCACCCTCACGCTCGGCCCGGCGCTGGAGACCCTGCGCGCCCTTCCCGAGGAGCCGAGGTTCGACCTGGCCTTCCTCGACGCGGACAAGACCGGCTACATCGGCTACTGGGAGGAACTCGTCCCGCGTATGCGCCCCGGCGGCCTCCTCCTCGCCGACAACACGCTCTCCCACGGCCGCGTCGTCGACCCCTCCAACACCGACGAGGCCGTCCAGGGGATCCGCGACTTCAACGACCGCCTCGTGGCCGACGACCGCGTCACACAGGTCCTGCTGCCCATCGGTGACGGACTCACCCTCGCCAGGAAGCACGGGACGGCGCTGACCTGACGGGTCGTCCACAGGTCGACCGGACTCCCGGCGGCGCACCGCGACCTTCGGTATCGTCCAGTGCCATGCGCCTGCTGCACACATCGGACTGGCACCTGGGCCGTTCCTTCCACCGGGAGAACCTCATCGACGCCCAGGCGGTCTTCCTCGACCACCTCGTCGACACCATAGGGACCCACCGCGTCGACGTCGTCGTGGTCGCCGGTGACCTCTACGACCGCGCGCTACCCCCGGTGGACGCCGTGCGTCTGTTCGACCGGGCGCTGAGCCGGATCCGCGCCACCGGGGCCCGCGCGGTCCTCATCAGCGGCAACCACGACTCCATGGCCCGGATGTCCTTCGCCACGGACCTCATCGACGCCTCCGGCGTCCACCTGCGCAGCTCCCTGGACGGCGTCGGTACCCCCGTCCTGATCGACGACGACCACGGCCCCGTCGCCTTCTACGGCATCCCCTACCTGGAACCGGAGATCGCCCGACACCACTGGGACCTGCCCGAACGCGGCCACCCCGCGGCGATCGGGCACGCCATGGACCTGGTCCGCGCCGACCTCGCGGAGCGGCCGGGCACCCGGTCCGTCGTCCTCTCGCACGCCTTCGTCACCGGAGGAGAACCCTCCGACAGCGAGCGCGACATCGCCGTGGGCGGCGCCGCCCACGTCCCCGCGTCGGTCTACGACGGCGTCGACTACGTCGCCCTCGGCCACCTGCACGGCCGCCAGACCATCACCCCGTCCGTGCGCTACTCCGGCAGCCCCCTCGCCTACTCCTTCTCCGAGGAACGGCACGTCAAGGGCTGCTGGCTGGTGGACCTGGACGCCGACGGCCTGGCCGGAGCCGAGTTCGTCGCCTCCCCCGTCCCCCGCCCCCTCGCCCGGATCCGGGGACGTATCGAGGACCTGCTGACCAAGCCCGAATGGAGCTCCTACACCGGGCACTGGCTCCAGGTCACCCTCACCGACGCGCGTCGTCCCGCCCACCCCATGGACCGGCTGCGCGAGCGCTTCCCGCACACCCTGCTGCTGGAGTTCGCCCCCGAGGGCGCCGCGCCCGAGAACCGCCCGGTCGCGGCCTCCATCGCCGACCGCGGCGAGCGCGAGGTCGTCGCCGACTTCGTCGAGTGGGCCCGCGGCACACCCGTCACCGCCGAGGAGACCGCGCTCGTGCACGCGGCGATCGAGCAGGTCCGGATCCAGGAGGGCACGCGCTGATGCGACTGCACACACTCACCGTCCGGGCGTTCGGCCCCTTCGCCGACACCGAGCTCGTCGACTTCGACCACCTCAGCGCGGGCGGCCTCTTCCTCATCCACGGCCCCACCGGAGCGGGCAAGACCTCCGTGCTGGACGCGGTCTGCTTCGCCCTGTACGGCAGGGTTCCGGGGGCCCGACGCGACGACCGGTCGCCCAAGAGCGACCACGCGCCGCTCGACCGCGTCCCCGAGGTCACCTTGGAGTGCACCATCCGCGGCAGACGCGTTCGGATCGAACGCCGTCCCCGCTGGGAACGCCCCAAGAAGCGCGGCTCGGGTACCCGGACCGAGAACGCCAAGGTCGTGGTGACCGAGCGCGTCAACGGCCGCTGGGAGGGCGTGACCACCCGCCCGGACGAGGCCGGGCAGTTCGTCGGCGACCTCCTGGGCCTGACCCTCGACCAGTTCTGTCAGGTCGCCATGCTGCCCCAGGGTGACTTCGCGCGCTTCCTGCGCGCCCGGGCGGAGGAACGGCGCGAGTCCCTGGAGCGCATCTTCAACACCCGTGTCTTCCGGGACGTGGAGGAGTGGTTCAAGGGGCACGCCAACCGCCTGCGGTTGGAGGTGGAGTCGGCCAACGAGCACGTGCGCTCGGTGGCCGGACGGATCAGTGAGGCGGGCCGCTCAGACCCGCCCGACCTACCGGAGGAGCTGTCGGCGTGGGCCGCCGAGCTCGCGGCCGTCACGGCCGCGACCTCCCGGGACGCCGCCCTCGTGGCCGCGGAGGCCACGGAGTCGCGCGACGCCGCCCAGACCGCGCTGACCGCGGGCCGCCAGACCAGGGCGCGGCAGGACCGGCTCACCCTCGCCAGGCGGCGCCGGGAGGAGCTCTCCCGGGGCGCCGAGGAGCGGTCGGGGATCGATGTCCGGTTGGCCGCCGCGGAGCGCGCCGGGACGGTGCTGCCCTTCCTGCGTGCCCGCGACCACCGCCGCACCGAGCTCGACAAGGCCGAACTCACCGTCGCCGAGCGCTCATCCCTGGTCAGGGCCCTGCCCGGTGTCGGGGACATGGCTGCCCCCGGGGACACGGCCGAGCGCGCGCCGGCGGTCCTGTCGGGCGCCGAACGCGAACGCCGCGACGAACTCGCCCGCCTGGAGCTGCTGCGGGGCGACGCCGAACGTCGCGACTCCCTGGGGGCCCAGGTCGCCGGGTTCACCCGGCGCCTGGGCGGGGTCCGAGCCGAGATCGAGCGTGTCCGGGAGCGGATCACGTCGCTGCCGCCCCAGATCGAGAAGGCGACCGGCGAGCTGCGCCAGGTTCGTGACCAGGCAGGTCTGGTCGAGGCGGCCCAAGCTGCGCTGGAGGCGGCGCAGCGGCGCCTGGAGGCCGCCGGTCAGTACGAGTTCCTTGGCCGGGAGCTCATCGAGGCCGAGGATGGCCACCGTGCCGCCGTCGACGCCGCACAGGACGCGCAGGACCACGCCCTTCGTCTGCGTGAACGGCGGATCACCCACATGGCCGCCGAACTGGCGGGCAAGCTCACCGAGGGGGATCCGTGCGCGGTCTGCGGGTCGCTCGACCACCCGGCGCCCGCGCGGCCCGCCGAGGAGGGCCTGGTCTCGGCCGAACAGGAGGAGGCCGCCCAGACGGCCGCGGGGGCCGCCGACGCCCGCCGGTCGCAGGCCCACGCCCACGCCGCGGCGCTACGGGAGCGCCGGGCCGCCGCCTTGGACCGCGCCGAAGGGCGCACACCCGCCTCCGCCCGGGAGGAGGTGGCCGCCCACACCCGCGCCTTGGAGGAGGCGCGTACCGCGGCCGTGGAGACGCGGCGGTTGGAGGAGACGCTGGAGCAGCTCACCGCCGACCTCGACCGGGCCCGCGCCGAGGAGGGCGAGCTGACCCGGTCGGAGGCCCGGCTCGAGACCGACCGTGCCAACGCCGCGGCCGAGCACACCCGGCTGACGGAGCTGCTGGACGGGGCGCGGGGCGACGACCCCGGGATCGGCCAGCGGATCTCCCGGCTGGCGGAGGAAGCGGATCTGCTCCGCGCCGCCGCTGACGCGGTCCATGACCGCGACCGGGCCGCCGAGGAGCTGCGCATGGCCGTGGCCGAGGCCGAGCGGCAGCGCGCCGAGGCCGGTTTCGCCGCTGAGGCCGACGTCTGGGAGGCCGCGCTCGACGATCGGCGACGCCGGGAGCTGCGCGATCGCGCTCGTGCCTTCGACGACGACCGGGCGGCGGTGGAGGCCGCGCTGGCCGATCCCGACCTGGTCGCCGCCGGTACCGCGCCCGTACCCGACCTGGAGTCGCTGGCCGACGCCGCCGACCACGCCGCGGCCGCCGCGGACCACGCGGTGGCCTGGCGGAGCACGCTGGAGGAGAGGGCCCGACGGCTCGTCGTCCTACGCGGGGAGCTCGACCGGGCGCTGGAGGGGTGTGAGCCGGTGCTGCGCCGCTACGCCGTCGCCGAGGGCATGCGCGCCCTGGCCGCCGGGACCTCGGCCGACAACGCCGACAACGTGCGCCTGTCCGCCTACGTCCTGGCCTCGCGGCTGGAACAGGTGGTGGCTGCCGCCAACGACCGGCTACGGACGATGTCGGACGGCCGGTACGAACTCCGGTACACCGTGGACAAGGCGGCGGGCGACGGCCGGGCGCGTTCGGCCGGCGGCCTGGGGATGCGGGTGGTGGACGCCTGGACGGGGGTGGAGCGCGACCCCGCAACGCTGTCCGGGGGTGAGACCTTCTTCAGCTCGCTGGCGCTCGCGCTGGGGCTCGGGGACGTGGCGAGCGCGGAGGCGGGCGGCACCGACATCGACACGCTGTTCGTGGACGAGGGCTTTGGGACGTTGGACGAGGACACCCTGGAGGAGGTCCTGGACGTGCTCGACCGGCTGCGCGACGGTGGCCGGGCGGTGGGTGTGGTCAGTCACGTCGCCGACCTGAGGCAACGGGTCGGCACCCGGCTGCGGGTGATCAAGGGCGCGTCCGGCTCTCGCGTGGAGCACACCTAGGGTTCGTTTCCTGGAACGGGCGTCCCCGGGGGTTGCCGTGCGGGCACCGCCGGGGCCCTTCAAGGCGGAGGTGCGGGCGAGGGCGAAGCGGAGGCCTCGAAGAACACCGCTGAGGCCCGCCTCCCCACCCCGGGTCGGCCCACCGGTGTTCCGGTGCGAGAATGACCAGCGTGAATTCGCTGGTCAACATCGCCGTATTCGGAATCGGGGGCGCCGTCATCACGGCAGCCCTCATCGGTCTTCTCCTCGTGGTCGCAGGGAGCGGAAACGCGACCTCGCCCAAGGTACGCACCGGTTTCGGTGTCGTCTCGGTCGTTCTTCTGGTGCTGCTGCCGACCTTCGCCGCCGCCAGCGCGCTCTCCGGCGGCGCCGGGTTCTGGGCGGCGTTCGCCACGGCCGCCTGCGTGGCCGCGGTGGTGTGCGCCGTGAACATCGCCCTGCTACCCCTGGCCGCACGGCGTCAGGCGGCGGCGAGCGGCGCCGGTTCCCTCGCCGCTCTGCGGCCGTCACTGCCGGTCGTCGCGGTGGCGCTGGTGATCTGCGTCGCGCTGGGCCTGCTGGGAGCGGGGGTGGCGGCGCTGACCGTCTGACCGTTCCCGCATCGGTGCTGGGGGCGTGCCCGTACGGGCGCGCCCCCATTCGTGTTCCCACCGGACGGCGAAGGGGTCGGCGTCCCCGGTTCCCGGAACCTCCGAGGAATGTGTGCTCAGGCGTTCCGGTCGCTCGACTCGCTGCCCGCGTGGTCGGCGGGCGCGCCCTCCGTCTGGGCCGCCGCACCTCGCGAACGTCGGTCGAGCTCGGCGAGGTAGGCGTTGTAGGCGTCCATGTCGGCGTCGTCGGAGTCTCCGCGCGCACTGTGCCGCTGCCGCCGCCGCTCCTGCTTCTCGTCGTCCTGGAACCACTGCCTGACCATGGCGATCGTCACCAGCAATGTCGGGATCTCGCCGAGCGCCCAGGCCACGCCGCCGCCCATGTACTGGTCATCGGCCCGGCTCTCCAACCACGGGACGTCGATCTCGCCGTAGAACTCCGGCGCGACGGGCTGGGCCTGCTCCATGATCGCGATGCCGAAGAAGGCGTGGAAACCCATCACCAGCAGCAACAGCAGGAACCGTAGGAGGTAGGGCACCTTCCGGGGCGCCGGGTCCACACCCGCGATGATCCAGTAGAAGAGGAAACCGCTGAGCAGGAAGTGGACGCTCATGAACAGGTGGCCGAGGTGATCGAGCATCAGCGCGCCGAACAGCGGGGTGAAGTAGAGCGCGTACGGGCTGAGCACGAACATCGGAGCGGCGAACGCCGGATGCGTCACCACCTTGGAGAACCGACTGTTGAGGAACAGCGTCAGCCACTCACGCGGCCCCCGGTCGCCCCTCCGCCGGGCCGGTTTGAGCGCACGCAGCGCCAGGGTGACCGGCGCGCCCAGGACCAGGAGGATCGGGGCGAGCATGGCCAGCATCATGTGCTGGATCATGTGCGAGGAGAACAGCACCATCGCGTAGGTGGCGAAACCGCTCAGCTGCGTGGCGACGATGGTGAGCAGCCCCAGCGCGAAGAAGACCGCGCGACCGATCGGCCACCTGTCGCCGCGGCGCAGCAGTCGGACCACGGCGGCCGCGTACAGACCGCCCGCGATGACGACCAGCATGATGAAGAACAGGTCGGGGCGCCACAGCGTGAGCACGTTCCACACGTCCATGGGCGGCGGCACGGGGAAGCCGAGGATCGCCGCGGCCGGGTCGACCTCGCTCTCCAGGGGCGGCGGGGGCGCGGTCCGCCCCAGACCGACGGAGATACCGATGACGGCCGCCATGATGAGCACCTCGACGCCCGCCACCAGCAGGAACATCCGCCGTTGGAAGGAGGCCCCCGCGAGCCCGTCGGGCGCCTCGTCGATCTTTCGGAGCGCGTACCGGCGGTGCAGGTAGCCGAACAGGCCCAGGACGCCGAACAGGGCGAACTTGACGACCATGATGAGGCCGTACTCGGTCAGGAAGAGGTCGCCGAACGAGCCGAGCCGGGCCAGCGCGCTGCCGAGACCGCTGATCGCCACACCGATGAACAACCACAGCGCCAGGCGGCTGAACCGGGACACGGCCACCACCGGGTCCTGACCGTCCTTGCGCATCGCGTGGTAGGTGACGGCGGCCAGACCGCCCACCCACGCGGAGATCGCGATGATGTGCATGGCCAGCGCCGTGACGGCCAGTTCGTGCGCACCGGAGGAGGCGGAGTGCCCGGTCAGGCCCGGGGGGGTGGCCGCCACCAGGGAGGCCACGAACAGCCAGATACCGCCCGTGGCCGAGGTGACCGTGCGGCCGAACAACGCGATGCCCGTGGTGATGAGGATGACGAACATCAGGGCGACGCCGCCGGAGACCGACCCCGCGTAGGCGGTGACCTCGTCGACGCTGACCTGGCCGAAGGAGCGCGCCAGGAACTCCGAGGCCTGGAAGTACATGGTGAACACGGCGGCGACGGCCCACGCCAGTGCGGCCCAGGTGGCGCCCTGCACGTAGAACCGGGCCTGCTCGGACAGCCGCCCCTGGTCGGAGGGCAGCAGGACCGTCGCGAGGAGCAGCAGGCCGATGGTCAGGACACCGGAGGCGTCCAGGAACAGCTTGGCCACCGGCAGTCCCCAGCGCACGCCCTGGCCCGCGTCCGGCAACCCCGGGATGAGCTCGGGGTAGGCGGCCCCGCCCAGGACGAGCGTGAGGCACAACGCGATAGCGCACAGGGCCACCGCGGGAACGGCGAGGAGCGCCATGAACGAAGTCCCGGGGGCGTCCGAGGCCTCCTTGGGCGATGTCGTCTGCTGTGCGGGAGGAGCCACGCGCCACTCCGTCGTCGAGGTCTGGTGGATGGACTGGTCAGCGCCCTGGGCCGTGGCGGCCGCCGCACGGCTGTCCGAGGTCGGCCTTGCGGGGCCCGCACGGGGAACACCGCGCTCCAGGTTAAACCGTTGACTACCCGACGTCGCCCCGGGGTGGCGTGAGGTCCTTCTCCGTTCATGCGGATCTACGGGGACGGGTCCTCGGCCAGCCGGGAATCCGCGTTCTCCCCTCCCGGCGAGCCCTGCCACGATACGCTCGGTGTTCTCAGCGCAACAGCGCGTCGTGCACGCGACCCACAGCACACCCCCTCGCCGCGAGCGCCCGAAGGAACCAGCATGACCGAGTTCGACAGTGTGGTCCGTTCCAGGTACGTGGTCACACCCGAGGGGGTCGGCCCGTGCAGCGTCGGTGTCCGAGACGGCCGGATCGAGGCCGTGGACGACTACGCCGCGCCGATGCCCGCCCGCGAGGTCACCGACCTGGGAGCGGTGGCCCTGTTGCCGGGGGCGGTCGACCTGGGCACCGGGGTCCACGAGCCGAACCGCGACCTGGCCCGGTGCTACCGGTCGGTGGGTGCGGCCGCCCTGCGCGGCGGGGTGACCAGTGTGGTCGCCGCGCCCGCTCCGGCGCGCCCGCCGGTGACCTGCGCGGACTCCCTCCAGGTGCATCAGCGCGCGGCCGCGGGGGCCGGCGTCCGCGTCTACTTCCTGGGCGGGGTGACCCTGGGCAGTGGTCCGCTCGACCTCGCCGACCTGCACGCCGCCGGGGTGGTGGCCTTCCACTGTTCGCTGTCGGACGGCGGCGCACCAGACCTGGCCGCCCTGAACGACGCCCAACTGCGCAAGGCGATGGCGGAGCTCGCGACCCTGGACGCGGTGCTGTTCGTGCACACCGAGGACGCCGAGGAGCTGGGGACGCCCCCGGTGTCGGCGGAGCAGCGCCCGCCCCGAGCGGAACGGCGGGGGATGGAGCGGGTCATCGCGGCGGCGCGGGTGGCCGGGGCGCGCACGCACGTGGCCCCCTTCACGGCGGCCGAGTGCGCCGCTCTCCTGGCGGCGGCGGACTCGATCGGTGTCGGCCTGACCGCGCAGACCTGTCCGCACTACCTGTGCCTGTCGGCGGAGACCCCGGGGGCGGAGTCGATCGCGCACGTATGCCGCCCGCCGCTGCGGTCGGACGCCAACCGCAAGGCGCTGTGGAGCGCGCTGTTGGCCGGAGGCGGTTCGCAGATCACCACCGTGGGTTCGGGTCACCTTCCGGCTCATGGCCTGTACACGTTGGAGTGGAGTCTGTCGGCGCTGTGGACGGCCGCGGTCAGGCGGGGACAGGGGTTGGCCAAGCTGGCCCACTGGACGGCACGTGCCCCGGCCGACCTGCTGGGTCTGGCGGGGAAGGGGCGGATCGCGGTCGGTTTCGACGCCGACCTGGTCGGTTTCGACAGCACCCGGCGCGTGCCCGTTCCCGTGACCGACCCCGGACCGTACGCGGGCCGGGAGCTGACGGGGTCGGTAGGGCCGGTGTGGGTCGGGGGGCACAGGGTCACCGCTGGGGCCGCTTCGACCGCCTGAACGTGCCTTCCCACGCGCACCCCCGTGTCCCACCCCACACTCTCGCCTTACACGATGTCAACAAGGTCGCCGACAGACATGCATGTTGCCGATAGCGGAGAGGCACCTCCCCAGGTCACAGTGGGGATATCAACGGAGATACCAGTTGGAGGAACCGTGCGCATCGGCGTGCCCCGTGAGATCAAGAACCACGAGTACCGAGTGGCCATCACCCCCGCAGGAGTCCACGAGCTGGTCCGCCGCGGTCACGAGGTGGCCGTGGAGCGCGACGCCGGTGTGGGCTCCTCCATCACCAACGAGGAGTACCAGGCCTCGGGTGCCACCATCCTGGACACCGCCGACGAGGTGTGGGGCTACGGCGACCTGATCCTCAAGGTCAAGGAGCCGATCCCGGCCGAGTACCACCGCATGCGCGAGGGCCAGACCCTCTTCACGTACCTGCACCTGGCCGCGTCCCGCGAGTGCACCGACGCCCTCCTGGACCGCAAGGTCACCGGCATCGCCTACGAGACCGTGCAGCTGTCCGACGGGTCGCTGCCGCTGCTCGCCCCGATGTCCGAGGTCGCGGGCCGCCTGGCTCCGCAGGTCGGCTCCGTGACGCTCCAGCGCCCCAACGGCGGCCGCGGTGTGCTCATGGGCGGTGTCCCGGGCGTGCGCCCGGCGCGCGTCACCGTCATCGGCGCGGGGGTGTCCGGTCTGAACGCGACCCAGATCGCCGTGGGCATGGGCGCGGACGTGACCGTCCTGGACCTGAACGTCAACAAGCTGCGGCACGTCGACGAGCTGTACCGGGGCCAGGTCAAGACCGTCGTGTCCAACGCCTTCGAGCTGGAGCAGTCGGTCCTGGAGTCGGACATGGTCATCGGCGCCGTGCTGGTGCCGGGCGCCAAGGCCCCCAAGCTCATCTCCAACGAGCTGGTCTCGCGTATGCGTCCGGGCGCGGTGCTGGTCGACATCGCGATCGACCAGGGCGGCTGCTTCGAGGACTCACGTCCCACCACGCACGCCGACCCGACCTTCACCGTGCACGACACCGTGTTCTACTGCGTGGCCAACATGCCGGGCGCGGTGCCGAACACCTCCACGCACGCGCTCACCAAGGACACCCTGCGCTACACGGTGGCGCTGGCGGACAAGGGTTGGCGCCAGGCGCTGCGTGACGACGCCGCGCTCGCCGGTGGCCTGAACACCTTCGACGGCGAGGTCGTGTACGCGCCGGTGGCCGAGGCGCACGGACTCAAGCACCGTGAGCTGGACGAGGTCCTCGCCCAGGGCTGATCCCGGTGCCGCCACGGGGTTGATCCGGGTCCGGGGGCCGATCGCGACCGACGACGTCGGAGCGGTCGGCCCCTTCGCGTGCTCCACGGGTCCCTTCTCCCCTCCCTCGTCTCCAGCCTCGGATCCGACCAGGTCTCCCAGGTGGTGTTCGCCGCACCGCTCGGGGTGGTCGGGGCGGTCGGCCGCGGGTACCGTCGAATCGACAGCCCGTTTCCGGCCATGGCAGAGCAGGACCGGCGGGAGGCCAGACACCGAGGTGGGAAAGCGTGGCACACACCGGATCGGCGACCGTGACCAGGATCGTCGAAATCGAACTGGTCCGGCTGCGCGCGCCGTCCGGAGGGCGTGGCGCCAGTGGGCCGGTGCTGGTGCGCGTGGCCGACGGCGACGGCGTCAGCGGTTGGGGTGAGGTCCCGTCCGCGACCCCCGCTCAGTGGGAGGGCCTGGCCTCGGCCTTCGCGCCGGCTCTGCTCGCCCACGACTGGCGGCGCCCGACCGAGGTCGCCGACGCCTGGGCCGACCTGCCGTGGGACCCGGCGGTGGTCGGCGCGCTGGACACCGCGTGCTGGGACCTGTGGAGCCACCAGCGGGGGACCCCGCTGGCGTACGCCCTGGGCGGTGAGCGCACGGCGTTGACCGCGGGCGTGACGCTGCCGCGGCAGGCGACCGTGGAGTCGCTGGTCACCGAGGTGAACCGGCAGGTGGGAGCGGGGTTCCGCCGGATCAGACTGTCCGTCGGCCCCGGGTGGGACGCCGACGTGGTGCACGCGGTGCGGGCCGCCTTCCCGTTCCTGGTCCTCCAGGTGGACGCGGGCGGACGCTACACCGAGGACCCGGCCGACATCGACGCCCTGCGTGTACTGGACGAACTGGACCTGCTGGCGATCGAGGACCCCTTCGCCCCCGACGACCTGCGCGCCCATGCCCGCTTCGCGGCGACGGCGCGGACCCCGGTGGCGCTGCACCGCTCACTGGACTCGGTGGCGGACCTGGGTGAGGCGATCCGGATGGAGGCCGGTGGCGCGGTGAACGTGGACCCGTCGCGGTTGGGGGGCCTGACCTCGGCCCGCCGTGCGGTGGACCGGGCCGTGGACGCCGGCTGGCGGGTCTGGTGCGGATCGTCGGCGGTGACGGGGGTGGGCCGGTCGGCCACCGTCGCGTTGGCGTCACTGGCCGGGGCCACGCTGCCGGTGGAGGCCCCTCCGGCCGGAACCCGTGGACGTGACCTGGTGGTTCCCCCGGTGCGGGCACACGATGGCGTACTGCCGGTACCGCTGACGGAGAGCGGCCTGGGACACGGTGTGGACCGGTCACTGGTGGCCGCACGCACGGCCCGAGCGGTCCTGGTGGATGTCGATGGAGTGCGCGACCTCCCGGTCGACGGCCGGATGGGGTCGCGTACGCCACGCCCCGCCCGACCCGAGGACTCCGATCGGTCGGACGCCGCCACCCCATAACCGAACGGTGTTAGGTATGGTGGGTTCACCGTCCGGCCCCCGACTCCGGACCCGACCCAGGAGGCGTCGTGCGCGTATTCGCCGACATCAACGAGGTGGCCGCCGCCAAGGGTGAGCACCTGGGCCACACCGAGTGGATCACGATCGACCAGGACCGCATCGACCTGTTCGCCGATGCGACCGGCGATCACCAGTGGATCCACGTCGACCGGGAGCGCGCCGCGGCGGGCCCGTTCGGTGCGACCATCGCCCACGGGTACCTGTCCCTGTCGATGCTCGCCTACTTCGCTCCGCGCGTCATCTCGGTGACGGAGAAGCCCAGCATGTCCATCAACTACGGGCTGAACCGGGTGCGTTTCCTCCAGCCCGTCACCGTGGGCTCACGGATCCGGGACGGCGTCGTCCTGTCCGACGTCCAGGAGAACGCCAAGGGTGTGCTCGTCACCATGACCCACACGGTGGAGATCGAGGGCGGGGAACGGCCGGCGCTCGTGGCCGACTCGCTGGGCCTCTGGGTGCCCTGAGCCCTCCGCCGCCAGCACGCCGCCCCGACGACGGACACGCCCCGTTCGCCGGGGCGGCGCCGCACCCGGGGTCAGCGCAGCATCCGCCGTCCGGACCCGGGGTGAACCAGCGCGACTCGCGCTCGGCCCGTCTGGCCCCGGCCCGGAACCGGGTGTCCCGAACGTGTTCCGTCCGACGTGGTCACCGCCGTCCTCCCACCTGCTCCATAACCCCGTCACGCAGCCCCAACGGCTCGGGTTCCCCCTCCAGCAGCGCGCTCGGCCGCCAGCCGGACCACTGGTCGGTCTGCTTGTCCAGGAAGTACGTCAGGTCCTGGGACCAGGTGTGACCGTCAGCGGTCCTTCGAATGACGAACCCCAGCCCGTGCGTGCGGTAGACGCGGGCGCCGGCGTGCTCGAAGGCCACGAGCATCTGTGTGTCGACCGCGCGCGGCAGGGGCCGGAAGCCGCCCGCGTCGTCCAGCACCGCCCGGTCGGCCAGGAGGGCGCTCCCCGCGACCGAGCGGGTGACGGTCTCGGTCGTCCGCGCCCGGCGCAGCGTCGTGTCGACCTCCTGGAGGTAGACGAACTCCGGCCCGACCGCGACGACGTCCGCCCTGGCGTACTCCCGTGCGAGGAGGAGGTCGGCCAGATGCTCGGGGCCGTACCAGTCATCGTCGTCCCACTTGGCGACCAGGTCACCGGACGCGCGGCGTACCGCGTCGTCGAAGACCGCGCCGAAGACCCGGTCGTCCTCCGCCTCGTACACGGTCAGCGGCAGGCCCACCGCACGGAAGTCGGCGACGGCGGGGGCCACCTCGGGCAGGTCTGCGGGAAACCCGTGCAGCGCGAGCACGACCTCGGCGTCCACCCCGCGTTGCCGGGCGATCTGGGCGAGCGCGAACCCGACCATCTCCGGCCGCCGTGTGCACAGCACCACCGACACCCGGGGGTCGGGGCGGACGGGGATCCCCTCGGCCGCGGCGAGCCCGCGCCACCGGGCACGGACACCGTGGGTGCGCAGGGCGACGCGGCGCAGCCGGACGCTGTGCTCCTCCCGGCGCAACCGGTCGGACAGATCCGCCTCCCCGGCGTCGGTGAGAAGGCCGACCAGGGGCTCCCCCAGTCCGACGGCCCACGCTGGAACGGGGCCGCTGAGCAGCGGAACGCCACCCGCCGCCAAGGAGGCCACCGCCCGGACGGCCGCGTCTCGCTCGACGAACTCGGCCCAGTCCACGCGCACGCCGCGCAGGTACCGCAACCGGGACAGGTCGACGTCGGTGACCGTCCCGTCCGGGGGGACGGCCACGGGGCCGGCCCGTCCCTCCGTGACGACGGTGCGGCCGTCGACCCGGGTCAGTTCGCCCAGGGGGCCGCTCGCGTCCGGGGTGAAGCCGACGGGGTTGACGGTCAGCTCGTCGACGGGGGGCACCAGCGCCACCGGGTCGGGGCCGCGCACGGTGAGCGGGCGCGCGCCGTTCCGGCCCCGCGCCGCGACCCCGGTCCCGGACACCGGGCGGTCCACGGCGGGGACGATCGGGTCCGACCACTCCTCAGAACTTTCCCGCGTACCCAGCCGCAAGGCGAGGTCGGCGCGCGGCGTCACCGGCGTCAGAGGAACGGGGCCGGTCGCCGCGACGCCCGTCACCCAGGTGTCACCGGGGCGCCACGACGCGGCGCCCGGTCCGTGCAGAGCGACGACGGGACGCGGTGGAACGGCCCACCGCCGACCGCCGGTCCCATCGAAGGCACTGGCCAGCACCGTGGCGACGTCGAGCCCGTCGGGGGCGAAGAGGGAACAGGCCCAGCCCGTACACCCGACCCGGACGACCTGGAGCTCATGGAGTCCGTGCCAGTCGGCGAGCCCCGGCGCGTGCGGCACCGGGGGCCGGTGGGGGGCGGGGGTGTCGGTCACGGCCACGACGACGTGCGCGGCGCGGGGAAGATGGACCGCGGCGGTCACGGCTCGGCGCAGGTCGGTGTAGCTCGCGGCGACCACGGCCACCAGTCCCACATCCTCGGTGTCCGCCGGGGAGTGGCCACCGCCGCGTGCCCGGGCGGCGTCAGCGCGATCGCGCCCGGCCGTGGTGTGCGGACCGAGCGACTCACCCATCGGATGCTCGTCCAGGTCGACGACGCGGTCGGTGGGGCGAAGTCGGAATCGACGCAGTTCGTCCAGAGTCCGGTTGTCTCGGCCGATACGACACAGAACCGCGGGTTCGTCGCCGCGGACGCGTAGAGCCTGTCGGATCAGGGAGCGGATCATCGGGCGACCTCGGGTGTTCGGCGGATAGCACGGCGGAGGCCCGCCGGACGCGTGTCAACCACGAAGCCCAAGGTAACAAGATCGTCACTCTATGTCATTGTTGCTCGTGTGTGTCGCCCCCTGAGCGGATCTCACCCGAAAAGGTCGCCCCGTACGGGACCGGCCGCCTCCGCGGAGAGCGGAGGCGGCCGGGTGGACCGCGAGACGGTCAAGGGACGACGGCGACGGGTGAGGTGTCAGCGGGCGAGCTTGCGCAGGACCCGCCCCGTCAGCCCCGGGGTGAACCAGCGCAACTTGCGCTCGGCCCGCTTGGCCCGTGCGCGCAACCGGTCGGCCTCGGCCAAGGCGCGGTCCAGGTCCTTGCGGAGCTTGGCGGGCGAGACCGGCTGCGCGTCCCCCTCGGCGACGACGAACTCCTCGCCAGGCATCCAGTGTGTACCGTGAACCTCCTCCACGACCCGGTCCAGGTCCTTCCCGGTCGCCTCGGGGGACAGATGGCGGGCCCGCGCGAAGGCGGCGACGCGCTCCAACCTCAAGACGCCGTCCTCCGCCCGCGTCGCACCGGGCATGGGCGCGCACAGCAGGCCCACACGCCGCTTGTTCGCGGTCTCGACCAGTTCCGCCAGGGCCGTCGGCGTGGGCCTGGGCCCCACGGGGACCCGCGAACGGTAGGTGACACGGGGATCGGTGTCGGGATCGTCCTCGACGAAGTGGACGCGGGGATCACCCCGGAAGGTCTCCCGGATCAGGCGCAGGTCCAGACACTCCTCGTCCAACGGCGAGCGGCGGTCGTCGGTCAACCCGCCCCAGGGGCCGCGCAACCACACCCGGATATCGGAGGTGGTGCCGTCCAACAGGGCGGAGACCGTGGTGTCGACGTCCTCCAGGGTCTGCCCCTCCACGTCCACGAGCACGTCGACGAAGGGCACCTCCCACAGGCGGTCCGGACGTTTGCGACGCAGGCGGAAGTCCGGCACCCGGTTGGCCACGTAGGGAGACCGGTACCGCATTCCCGCGTCGCGTCGGGTCTGCATCTGGGAACGGCCCAGATGCCAGCTACTCGTGTCCAGGTCCGGAATGAACACCGCCCCTTGCTGGGCGACGCGGTAGGCGACCTCGGTGTCACCGCCCAGCACCATGTCCGCGTCCATCCCCCCGGCGGCGTCCCACAGACTCCGGTGCAGTGAACCCGTCGCACCGGTGAAGACCCGGTAGGACTGGGCGGCGGTGCGCAACACGTCGCTGCCGTCGATGATGCGCTCCACCCAGTGCGGATCCGCGCTCTCGCGGTCGAACAGGGTGTCGGCTCGCCCCTCGCTCACCTCGCGGAGCACGTGTTCGGGGGTCATCGCGTCCGGGTCGAAGTCGACGAAGAGCTTGTGCCCCATCGCCACCCCGTAATCCAACAGATGATGCCAACGCAACTGCGACTCCACATGCTCGCGGTAGACCAGCATGTCCGCGTCCAACCGCAGGATCACCTGACCGCAGGAAGCCGCCACACCAGTGTTGACCGCATGCGCCGAACCCCACCCACCCGGCGCCGACCTGATCAGACGCGTGTTCTGCGGACACACCTCAGGCAGGACAAGCGGCTCCGGCGTGCCATCGTCAACCACCACCACCTCCATCAGATGCGCCGGATAACTCTGCCCCGCCAAAGACGCCAACACCAACGCCAACTTGTCCGCGTGCCCGAAGGCGGGAATCACCACACTGACCGACAGCGTCGGCGTCCACTCACCCAACACCGCAGGCCGCAACGGAGAATAATCATTACGCCTCAGGCGTGGTCGGGCGATGCCCCCCAAGTCTCCTTGGGGAAGGCCGCCACCCGGCTGAGGTGCGGCAGAGTCCGGCCCCCGGCCGGTGTCCAGCGTGGTCAACGGAGTCCCCCCGTGTGCTCGGTGGTGGGCCGGCCGAGCGGAGACGGTTCACCCTCCAGGAGGGCGCTCGGACGCCAGCCGAACCACTGTTGGGTGTAGTTGTGCAGGAAGAAGGCCATGTCCTCGGACCAGGTGTGCCCGCCACCGGTGCGGCGGAGGACGTACCCGAGTCCGTGGGCACGGTAGAGGCGTCCACCGCCGCGGATGACGGCGATGAGGAGCTGGGTGTCGATGGCGCGCGGCAGCGGTCGGAAGCCCCCGGTCTCCTCCAGGACCGCCCGGTCGGTGAGGATCGTGCCCCCGGCGATGAACCGGGTGTTCGCCTCGGACCTGCGGCTGCGCCAGACGGTCACGGCGACCTCCTGGAGGTAGACGAAGTCCTGTCCGACTCCGACCAGCTCCGCGCCCGAGTAGGTGCGGGCCAGAACGAGGTCGGCGAGGTGGTCGGGGCCGTACCAGTCGTCGTCGTCCCACTTGGAGATCAGGTCGCCGGAAGTCCGGGCGACCGCGTCGTTGAGCACGGTTCCGAAGATCTGGTCGGCGTCGGCCTCGTGCACGACGAGCGGGACGCCGGTGGCGCGGAACCCGGCCACGGCGGAGGCGACCTCGGGAAGCGACTCGGAGAAACCGTGCAGTGTCAGCACGACCTCCAGATCCACACCACGCTGGCGGGCGATCTGGGCGAGCGCGAACCCGACCATCTCCGGCCGCCGTGTGCACAGCACCACCGACACGGTCGGCTCCGGGGGCAACGGGATACCCGCCCGCCCGGCCAGCGCACGCCACCGGGCACGATGGCCGTGAGTGCGCAGGGCGGCACGACGCAGCCGGATGCTGTGCTCCTCGCGCAGCAGCCGGTCGGACAGGTCCGCCTCCCCGACACTGGTGAGGAGATCGGCCACGGACCGACCCAGCCCACCGGCCCAGGAGGGCGGCGGCCCACTGACCAGCGGAACACCACCGGCGGCGAGGGAGGCCACCGCCCGAACCGCCGCTGTCGGTCCGCTGTGCCCGGACCAGTCCACGCGCACGCCGCGCAACCGACGCAGCCGCGACAGGTCGACGTCGGTGACCGTCCCGTCCGGGGGGATCACGGCCAGGTCCTTTCCACCCCCGCGCACGACGGCGTGCCCACCGGCGGAGACCAGTTCACCCAGCGGGCCGGTCGCGTCCTGGGTGAACCCGACCGGGTTCACGGTGGATTCGTCGACGGGCGCGACGGCGTGGACGCGGTCCGCCTCGGAGGCGGTGGTGGCCGCGTTGACCGCGCGTGCCCGCGCGTGGCCACCGGGAGAGGTGATCGCCGCCCAGGAGTCGGCGCCGGTGTCCGCGCGGTCCACCACGGGAACCCGGTCGTCCTCCCACTCCGGGCCGTGCCCGGTGGCCACACGCAGCGCGAGGTCACCGACGGGGGTGACCCTGCGCAGCGGCACCGGCCCGGCCGCCGTCACACCGGCGACCCCCGTGTCACCGGGGCGCCACAGGGCCGCCTCGGCTCCGTTGAGGACGGCCAGGGGTGCGACGGCGGGGCCGCGCCGGCGGCCGCGGGTGCCCTGCATGACCGCGTCCAGCACCTGGGCGGTGTCGACCGCGTTCGGAAAGAACAGCTCACACAGCCATCCGCCGCGGTCGAGCCGCCGGACGCGCACCTCCTGGAGATCCCGCCACTGCCCCATACCGGGGGAGGCCGGGATCGGCGGATCCTGGTGACCGGGTGTGGCCGCCAGTGCGACCACCACGTGCACGGTGCGCGGCAGGTGCGTGCTCACCGTGAGCGCTCGATTCAGGTCGGTGGGGGTGGCCGCGACGACCGCGACCAGCCCCACCTCCTGTTCCGGGTCCCCCGCGCGGATCTGCTCGCCCATCGGGTGCGTGTCCAGATCCACGAGGAGATCCGTGTCCCGCATCGGCAGACGGACGAGGGAGGCGCGCGTGGTCTCGTGGGCACCCGTGTGGCACAGCACGGCGGGTTCGCGGCCGCGCGTCCGCAGGGCGTTCCGGAGAGCGGTGGTGATCATCGGCTGACCTCGGGATCGGTGGGCGGTGGTGCGGAAGGGGCGGGGGGTGCGACGGTGCGCGGACGGAGTCGGGCTCACCCGCCCTTGCGGCTGAACACGTGCGCGCCCTTCTCCGTGTGCTCCTCGGTGCGCTGGAGTCGTGGGTGTTCGGCGAGCCAGCGGTCGCCGATGGCCCGTTCGTCGGGGCGGTCGGCGTCGTCCAACACGATGACCGCGTCCTCGGTGCAGCGCGGCAGCACGGTGGGCACGGCCGGGTAGCGGGCATGGCGGCCGGTCGCCTGGGGCGGCCCGTCGACGAACACCAGGCCGATGCCCTCCAGGTCGGCCAGGACCGAGGCGTCGTACCAGCGGTCGGCGGTCCGGACGGTTTCGCCCCCGACCACGACCTCCTCCGTCTCAACCTCCGTGAGCGGCGCGTGGCGGATCTCGATCAGATCGTCGAGCCCGTGCGCGGCGACCAGTTCCCGACTGAGCTCGGCGTACCGGGCGTCGTGTTCGATGGCGACGAGTCGGCCGCCTCCCGCCCGGCGCAACGCGTAGCCGAGCCAGACGCTGGAGGCACCGCTACCGAACTCCACCACCAGGTCGGGGCGGAGGCGGTTGATCTGGCGGACCAGCACGCGCAGGACGTCCGGAGAGGCCGCCCACCCACGCAGGGGCGGCATGAACGCCGCGGTGTCGAGGTTCTCCCGCAGTTCGGTCCAGGCGACCTGCTGCTCGTAGTCGTCGCGCCCCTGGACGGTGACCGCGTGGCGGATCTCCCGGGAGACCTTGGGCAGCGAGTGGTCGTGGATCCGGTCGATCCGTTCCCGGACCGCGTCCAACGCGCGGGTGGTCGCCAACCGGTCCCGGCCCAGGACCTCGGTGACCGTGCGGGTGTGGGCCGCCACCTCCGCGGGCAGCGCGCGCACGGATCGGCGCAGGAGGAGCAACCCGGCGCCCAGGGCGCACACCAACGCTCCGAGCAGGACCATTCCGACGGCCAGGACCACGTCGGCCACGGTGACCAGGCCGAACACACCCAGCACGACCGGGGCGGCCAGGGCCGCGACGCCGGGCACCGCGACGGCGAGGATCAGGAGCGGGCGGCGGCGAAGCAGGCGCATGGTGTCGACCTCCACGGGTTTCTGACACGGTCTGGGGGATGGTGGGGGGTTCGGCGAAGGCTCTGTGCCGCGCGAAACGACCGGTGCCGAACGTTCTCTCAGCCTAGAAGCGAAAAGAACGGATGACGGTTGCGACACTAACGGCTCGATGGAATGTGAGCCCCCTTCTGAGGTGTATTAAAACCCGAAGTAGATGCAATTCTCCGATTGTTCACCCGACCATCACCGAATCCCCTCTCGCCGGAGACCAGAAATTCTCCGAAGGCTCCCGCCGTCACCATCCGGTGGTCTCCAACAGCCCCTCCTCCATCATCGGGACGAGGGTGCGCGCGTAGGTGGCCGTCATGTGGGAGTGGTCCCAGAAGACCAGCACGTTGCCGACGATGGCGTCGCAGGCGCCCTCCGGGCACACGTACGCGGTGAGGTCGAACAGGCGGACGTTGTCGGGCAGGTCCGCGTCGAGGGCGGGGTCGGTGACCGCCTGGCTGTAGGTGGCCGGTGACGTGCACTCCTGGATGAGGCGGCTCTCGACACACTCGGCGCCCCGGTAGTCACGGCGCGGAAGGTCACGCAGGCCCACCACGTCGATCCCCAGTTCCTCGAGTCGCGTCCAGCGTTCGACGAAGCCGTCGGGCACGTTCTCCCCCGCGGGGGTGGCCCGGGTGGAGGAGGTGAACACGGCGTCGGGCCGCAGCCGCTCCACTTCCTCCATCGCCAACTCATCCCACTCCTGGCACTCGGTGAACACGTCCCCGTCGCGCATGGGCACGTCGGTGCTGAACTGGCAGCCGCTCTTGGTGAAGGACACCA
>NZ_ANBC01000326.1 GCF_000341125.1 Nocardiopsis lucentensis DSM 44048
CGTGTTCACGCGCCACCGCGGCCACGGCCGGGTACCAGTGGGCGGTACGCGAGGCGCCGACCATCGCCAGGGTGTACTCGGCGTCGGCCGGCCCCCGGTCACACACCACCAACTCGGTGGAGGCGAGGTTCACGTGGCAACCGGCGTCGTGGTGGCTGGACAGGTCGGTCTTGGCGTCGGCGGGTGCGGGCAGGACCGGCAGTTCACCGACGGGCCGCACCGCCCCCTCGTCGGCCAGGACGAGCGCGCCCGGGTAGCTCTCCGGTTCTCCGGCCCGCTCCGCGCGGATGCGCTGGTCCCGCGCGAGCTGTCCGGACCACGCCGCGGACGCGACCAGGACCGGGACGAGGAAGGCCGCGGCCACGCCGAGCGACCAGACGGGGGTGGCGCGGCTCGGCGCCCGGGTCAGCCACTGGACCCCGTCCTCCACGGCGCGGGAGGTCGCCCAGGCCAGCGCCAGGGACAGGGCCAGGACGAGCGCTCCCCCGGTGGGAGTGGCCAGGATCCGATCGGTGAGGTGCAGGTAGCAGATCAGGATCGGCCAGTGCCACAGGTAGAACGCGTAGGACAGGGAGCCCAACCGCATGAGGGGCCGCCAGGTGAGCAGGCGGTCGGCGCCGAACGGACTGCCGGTCGTCCCGGCGAGGATGACCAGGACGGCGGCACCGGTGGGCACCAGCGCCACGTACCCCGGGAAGAGCGTGGCCACGGGCAGTAGCGCACCGCAGCCGATCAGGACGGCCAGCCCTGCCCAGCCCATGGGCACACGCACCGCGGAGGGCAGGCGGATCCTGGTGACGGCCAAGGCGAGGATGGCGCCCAGGGCGAGCTCCCACGCGCGGGCCCCGGAGTCGAAGTAGGCCCAGGCCTGGTTGGTGCCGGTGATCCAGACCGAGTAGGCGAGCGAGACCGCGAACACGGTCACGGTCACGGTCAGCAGCGCCGTTCGCAGGGCCAGGCGGGCACGGGTCGCGACCAGCGCGGTCAGGGCGAGCAGGACCGGCCACACCACGTAGAACTGGCCCTGGATGGACAGCGACCAGAAGTGCTGGATCGGGCTGGGGGCGGCGTCACGGGCGAGGTAGTCGACGGAGGCCGTGGCCAGCGCCCAGTTCTCGTGGTACAGGGCGGCGGCGCGCACCTCGGCCAGGACGGACGCCCAGCGCGCGCTCGGCAGCCAGAGGAACGTGGCCACGAGGGTTGCGGCCAACACGGTCAGTGCGGCCGGGGTGAGCCTGCGAGCCAACCGCGACCAGAAGGCGACGAAGCCGATACGTCCGTCGCGTTCCAGGGCCCGGACGAGGGACCCGGTGATGAGGAAACCCGTGAGCAGCAAGAAGACGTCCACACCGCCGGAGACACGGCCGAACCAGACGTGGTAGACGGCCACGAGCACGACGGCGACGGCGCGCAGCCCCTCGATCTCGGGGCGAAATCCACCGCCGGTCCCGACCGTGGACCCAGTGGTGGCGGGGGGGGGCG
>NZ_ANBC01000327.1:0-336 GCF_000341125.1 Nocardiopsis lucentensis DSM 44048
GGGGTCGCCGCCACGGCGACCCCTGGAGTGGAGACAGACATGGGTGAGGAGGGCCTCGGAAAGAAATAGGGGGAGATCGACCGAACAGGACATCAGGCGCGTTCGGGACCTGTGGTTCGGCGTCACATTATCTCCTTCACCGATACCGTCACGGTGAATGGCGGGAGAACGCACGACCAACGCTGTCATGACGATTCCGGCGATCGGGTGACATGGCTCAGGACGAGAGATGACCGCCCGCCCACAGGCGCCGACCGGCAATCACCCCAAGATGTGATGATTCGACCATCCGTCTTCGGGGTAACGCTTCAACGGCGGCCACGCGCCCGGGTACCA
>NZ_ANBC01000327.1:343-1485 GCF_000341125.1 Nocardiopsis lucentensis DSM 44048
CACGGTCGGTGACGACGGGCCGCCGATCCCCGGCCAGGTCCGGGTTATTCCCGACCCGGTGTGTAAACAGTGCGACATCGGGTCCCCGGCGCCCTGGCTGATAGCTTGCTGCCTAGCGATCCCATCGCTGGTGAACACGACGAATCGCGTCATTGGAAAGGTGCGTCAGAGATGTCTGCGCCATACTCGCTGCCCGAGCTGTCCTACGACTACACGGCCCTGGAGCCGTGGATCTCGGGCCAGATCATGGAGCTCCACCACTCCAAGCACCACGCCGCCTACGTGGCCGGTGCGAACACCGCGCTGGAGCAGATGGCGGAGGCCCGGGAGTCCGGTAACTTCGGCACCATCCCCATGCTGGAGAAGAACCTCGCCTTCCACCTGGGCGGGCACGTCAACCACTCGGTGTTCTGGCAGAACCTGTCCCCGAACGGTGGCGACAAGCCCGAGGGCGAACTGGGCGCCGCGATCGACGACCAGTTCGGCTCCTTCGACGCCTTCCGCGCCCACTTCGGCGCCGCCGCCAACAGCATCCAGGGCTCGGGCTGGGCGATCCTGGCCTGGGAGCCCCTGGGCCAGCGCCTCATCATCGAGCAGCTGTACGACCAGCAGGCCAACATCCCGCACAGCACCACCCCGCTGCTGATGCTGGACATGTGGGAGCACGCCTTCTACCTCCAGTACAAGAACGTGAAGGCGGACTACGTCAAGGCCTTCTGGAACGTCGTCAACTGGGCCGACGTCCAGGAGCGCTTCACCAAGGCCCGCGAGGTCGCGTTCTAGAACGCACGCGACGTTGCCCGGGACGGGCGAAGTGGGGGGCGGCACATCCCGGTCGGGGGTGCCGCCCCCGCTCCGTTCCCGGGCGTCTCAGACCACGAGGCGGACCGGGTCATCGACCACGGGCCCGTGGCGGTCGAGTTCCCGCCAGGCCCGGCCGAGCCGCCAGACCAGCTCCTCGCTGGTGGCCTCGTCGTAGGCGAAGGGCAGGCGGAAGTACTCGGAGAAGCGGTCCTCACCGCCGGCGGACATCATGTGACCGGGGACGAGTTCGACGTCGTGGGAGAGTGCGACCTGGGCGAACTCACGGGCGTTGACCCCGGGCAGGCGCACCCACAGGGCCGCTCCCCCGGCGGGCCGCC
>NZ_ANBC01000328.1 GCF_000341125.1 Nocardiopsis lucentensis DSM 44048
TCCATGTGATCCAGCGCCCGGGCGAGCTGCGCGGAGCGTTCGGCGGCGAGCCGGTCGTACCGTGGCAGCAGGCGCACGGCGACCGCCTGTTCCAGCAGCGGACTGCCGAGGTCGGCGAGGACCTTGCGGCGGCTGAGCCGCAGGGCGATCTCGGAGGGGGCCCGCAGCCACCCCAGACGAAGACCCGCCCATCCGACCTTGCTGAGCGAGTCGACCGTGATGACCTCGGCCCCACGCGGGGCGAACGCGGCGAGCGGCGGGGGCTCGTCCGGCGCCCGGATACCGGTGTAGGCGCTGTCCTCCAGGACGGGGACGCCGTACTGGGCCGCCAGCTCCCCCAGTTCGCGGCGGCGGGCCGCGGACATGAGCGTGCCGGTCGGGTTGTGGTAGGCGGGCATGACGTAGATCAGGTGCGGGGAGTGCTCGGCGATGGCGCGGCGCACGCCGATCGGGTCGATGCCTCGGTCGTCGACGCGGACCGGGAGGAGGCGGGCGCCCCGGTCGCGCATGAGGTCCAAGCAGCCCGCGAACCCGGGGTCCTCGGCGACCACGGGTGACCCCTCGCGAAGGTAGAGCTGTGCGACCAGGGCCACGGCCTGGTGGGCTCCCGTGGTGACCACGATCTGGTCGGGCGTGGTCGGCAGGCCCTGGTCGGTGTAGCGGTCGGCGAGGGCCTGCCGCAGTACGGGGAGCCCGCGCGGATGGTAGGTGTCCTCGGCCATGAGCGCGGGAAGGTCGCGGTCGACCACCTCGCGGACGGCCTCCTCCACGGTCTCCAGCGCTGGGGTGCGCAGGCACGCGACGGAGATGACGCGCGGGGTGTCCCGGAGGAGGTTCTGGTACATCGGGTTGGCGACGCTGCCGGGAGCCCAGCCGTCGGAGGGCACGGGGCCGATCCTGGAGCTGACCCTGGTACCGCTGCCCTGCCTGCTGTCCAGGACGCCCTCCGCCCGCAGGGCGTCGTAGGCCGAGACCACCGTGGTACGGCTGATCCGCAGTGCCGAGGCGAGTGCCCGTTCGGAGGGGAGCCGTTCCCCCGCCACGAGCGTGCCCTCGGTGACGAGCCCGCGCAGCGCGTCCGTGAGCCGCCGGTAGAGCGGACCGCTCGCGGTCGCCCAGGCTCCGAGGCGGTCCACGAGCGTGGCCGCCTGACGAGAAGAGTCCATTTTCCGCTCCATTGGATCTGTTGGCCGTGCCGCCTCGCTCCGATACTGGCATCAGATTCCATCAGTCCACCAGGGCCAAAATGGACCTTTTGATTGCAGTCCACTGAGTATTGGGAGCCCCGATGCAGTCTCTGATCCCGCAGCAGCTCGACCGGTCCGCGCACGCCACGCACCACCCTCTCCCCGCACAGCGCCCCACCGCCGGGCCGACCCCGGCACTCCCGGTCCGCGGTCCGGTACTGGTGGAGGCGCTCACCCTGGCCACGGACACCGGTGACCACCGGGCCCTGGACACGCTGGCCGAGGCGATCAGGGAACGGGCCCGAAGCGCCCCGGGCCACGTCGGAGAGGTCCACTTCCACGACGAGGGGAACCGTCGCCGGACGGTGGCACTGTGGCGCTCCCCGACCGACCTGCGCGACCTCGTGCACGCCGCGCACCCGGACATCCTGGCCTTCCGCGCGGCGACCGGGGCGTTCCCGACCGTGGAGCGCACCCTGTGGTGGGCGGCGGAGGGGACAGCCGAGGTAACGGTCGACGAGGCCGAACGGCGCGCCGCCCACCTGCGCGAGCACGGCCCCGGCGGGTACGCCTTCACCCTGCGCTCCCCGGTCCCCCGCCCGGCCTGACGGGAACCCGACCCGGGCGGTCCGGGAGGCGCGTCCCCTACTCCGCGGTCTCCCGGTAGACGGTCAGGCCGCGCGCCCGGTAGTTGGCGAGCGCGTGCTCACCGTCCAGGCTGCACGTGTGCACCCACACCCTCCGGGTGGGCTCGCGCTCCGGCCACCGCTCGGCGAGGTCCCAGGCACGGCTCAGCGTGAGGGTGAGCATGTGGCCGCCCAGACGACGGCCGAGGAAGCCGGGCATGAGACCGAAGTAGGCGATCTCGACCGTTCCCCCGGGCTGGGCGTCGAGTTCGGCGTAGCCCGCGGGGGTTCCGTGTTCGTACAGGACCCAGGTCTCACTCCCGGGCCGCTCCACCCACTCCCGCCACCGCTGGTCCGACCACGCGAGCCGGTCGGTCCACTGCCAGTCCCCGCCGACCCGCTCGTAGAGGAAGCGACTGAACTCGGGGCCGGGGATCCCGCACCGGGTGAACCGCACGCCGCGTCCGGTCTCGGGTTCGCGCGCGGGGCTCAGCCGGGAGGGGTCGGTCATCTCCAGGTACCAGGTGGTCGTCATCCGACCACTATCCCACCCGCCTGCGGGGGCGGCCCCAGCGGACCTGTCGGTGATCGGGCCGGAGCGAACCGCGTCGGTGGTCACCGGACCGGGCGCCGGGCCAGGAAGACCAGCTCCCTCCCCGGCCGGTCGGGCGCGTCACGGACGTCCTCCACCACGAAGCCCCGCTCGACCAGGTCCGACTCGACCTCCCGCCGCCCACGGAAGCGCAGGGTCGAGTCCGACGTCAGCGTCCGCCCGTCCTCGGCGAACACGTAGGTCCAGCGGAACGTCACCAGCGGCAGCCGCACGTCGGTCACCTCGATCCAGCTCTCGACCGCGCCGGCGCCGGGGACCGCCGTCACCCGGTGGGTGGCCTCGCGGGTCCACCCCTCCCACGCCCGCCTGGCCGGATCCCGCGTCTCGAACACCAGCAGCCCGCCGGGCGACAGCGCCTCGTGGGCGCCCCGCAGGGTCATCCGCCACGCCTCCGCGTCGACGACGGCTTGGGCGACGTTGGCCGTCATCGTCACCAGGTCGACCCGCAGCGGCGGGAGCGCGGACGCGTCACCGTGGATCCACCGCACCCGCTCGGCGCCCGGCTTGGCCCGAGCGACGTCGAGGAAGGCCCGGGCGGGATCGACGCCGACGACCTCGATCCCGCGATCGGCCAGGAGGAGCGCGAACACGCCCGTCCCGCACCCGATGTCCAGCACGCGCCGCGCCGCGGACTCCTCGGCCAGCCGGAGGTAGGCGTCCAGGTCACCGCGGTCCGGGTCGAGGGGATCGTAGATCGCGGCGAGCCGTGGGTGTCCGAAGCACTCGTCAGCCATGGGGCCGGAGGGTAACCGGAGTCGGGCCGACCGGCCACCGGTTTCCACCGTCCGCCGTAGACGGAGTTCCCCCGAAAAACGGTTCGCCTCCTTCGCGGATCCCCGACACCATGGCACACCATGGCGAACTTCGATCTCGTGACCGCCGAGGACGTCCGGCTCATGCAGGGTCTGGCGCAGCGTGTCACCGCCACCCGCCCGGAGCTGGTGAACGGCGACGCGACGTTCGGCGAGCTGGCCTGGAACTGGGGCAGGGGGCACGCCAGCGACGGCGCGGCGTGGCCGCGTCGACTGTGGTTCTCCGGCGGAGATCTGGTGGCGTGGGGCTGGGCCCGTCTTCCGCGACGGGTGCGGCGGAGCGACGGGTCGGTGAAAGACGTCACCGGCGCCGATCTGGTGTACCAGGTCCATCCCGACCACGCCGATCTGGTCGACGAGGTGATCGACTGGTACGAGGCCACGGCGGCGGACCTCGAACGTACGGTGGTGCCGAGCGCCGCCGACGGGTTCGCTCTGCGGCGGTGGGCCGCGCGCGGCTACGTGACCGACCCGGCCTCGCTCGGCGACACCGGGTCCTGGACCCAGTTCAATGAGCGGGACCTCACCGACGTGGAGGAGCCGGTCCTGCCGGCCGGGTTCCGTTTCCGCACCGCCGACGAGGCCGGGCCGCAGGCCGCGGTCCAGGCCCACCTGGACGCCTGGGCCCCCTCCACGTACACGGCCGAGGGCTACCAGGGCGTCCGACGGACCGCCGGGTACCGCGGCGACCTGCACATCCTGGTGGAGGCACCGGACGCGACGATGGCGTCCTCGACGATCATGTGGCTCGACGAAGCGAACCGGACCGCTGAGTTCGAGCCGGTCGGGACGCATCCGGACCACCGGCGTCGGGGGTTGGGAAGGGCGATGCTGCTGCACGGGATGCGTCTGGCGCGGGCGGCGGGGGCCACGCACGCCACGGTCGCCTGCCTGGGCGCGCCGGGGCACCCCCAGGCGCGCGGACTGTACCGCGGCCTCGGGTTCCGGGAGCTGACGCGGGACGCGCCGCTCATCAAGACCAGGGCCTCGGGTTGAGGTTCCCGGAGATCGGGCCCGGCCGCGCGCGACGCCCCGGCACGAGAGCCACCCCTATCCACCGTTCCGGGCACGGCCCGCGTCCCAGACCCCGCCCAGGGCCGGGGCCAGACTCCGCCGGGCCACCTCCGCGAACTCCCGCGCGGCCGACCGCCCGCTGCCCTCGGGCACCGCGCCCACCAGGTCACCCGCGCCCATGGTCGGCAGATCGGTGAGGTTGCACCGCGTCGCGAGGTCGGGGCGCTCGGGCCACGCGCCCACCACCACCCCGGCCGGGACCAGGCCTCGAGCACGCAGCGCCTCGGCGGTCAGCGCCGTCGCGTTCAGCGTGCCCAGGTCGGGGCGCGCCACCACCAGGACGGGCGCGGAGAGGGCCACGGCCACGTCGGCCAGCGTCCGGCCCTGCGGGTTCAGCCGTACCAGCAGCCCGCCCGCGCCCTCCACCAGGACCAGGTCGTGGTCGCGCTCCAGCTCACGCACCGCCCCGGCCACTCGCCGGACGTCCAGCGGCTCGGCACCGCAGCGCACGGAGGCCGTCGCCGGGGCCAGCGGCTCCGGATAGCGCACCACCTCCACCGCGGTCACCCCCGGAGCCAGACGCACCACCTCGTCCACGTCACCGGCCTCCCCGGGCCCCACTCCGGTCTGGGCGGGCTTGACCACCGCCACCCTCCGGCCCTCGGCCCGTGCGAGCGCGGCGACGGCGGCCGTGACGACGGTCTTGCCGACCTCGGTTCCGGTGCCGGTCACCACCAGGACGCTCATCGCGCCCCCAGCGAGGCCTCGGCCGCGGCGACCATCCCCGCCGCGATCACGGCGACGTCCTCGTCCGTGCTCACGTAGGGCGGCATGGCGTACACGTGGTTGCGGAACGGCCGCAGCCACGCCCCGGCCGCCACCGCCGCCCGCGTCGCCTCGCGCATCCGCACCGGCTCCTCCAGTTCGATCACGCCGATCGCCCCGAGAACCCGCACCTCGCGCACCCCGGGCAGACGCCCGGCCGGGGCGAGCCCCTCGCGCAGCCCCGCCTCGACCCGGGCCACATCGCCCCTCCAGTCTCCGTGGGTCAGGAGTTCCACCGACGCCAGAGCGGTCGCGCAGGCCAGCGGGTTGCCCATGAAGGTGGGGCCGTGCGCGAGCACCGGCACCTCGCCCTCCGCGATCCCCCGCGCCACCCGCGCGGTGCACAGCGTCGCCGCGAGCGTCATGTAGCCGCCGGTCAGCGCCTTGCCCAGGCACATGACGTCGGGGGTGACGCCCGCGTGGTCGGCGGCGAACAACTCGCCGGTGCGCCCGAAGCCCGTCGCGATCTCGTCGAACACCAGCAGCAGACCGAGGTCGTCGGCGATCCGACGCAGCTCCCGCAGGTACCCCGGGTGGTGGAAGCGCATCCCGCCCGCGCCCTGGACCACGGGTTCGACGATGATCGCGGCGAGTTCGTCGGCGTGCTCGCGCGCGAGCCGCTCGAACCCGGCCACGTACCCGGCGTCGGGTTCGGTGTCGAAGCCCGCGGGCGGCGCGGGCGCGAACACCTGGCCGGGGAGCACGTCCCCCCACAGGGAGTGCATGCCGCCGTCGGGGTCGCACGCGCTCATGGCGTGGAACGTGTCCCCGTGGTAGCCGCCGCGCCAGGTGAGGAACCGGCGCCGCTCCGGGCATCCCGTCGAGCGGTGGTACTGGAGGCACATCTTCATCGCGACCTCCACCGACACCGACCCCGAGTCGGCCAGGAACACGTGGTCCAGCGCCTCAGGCGTGATCCGCACCAGGGCGTCGCCGAGCTCGGCCGCCGGGGCGTGCGTGAGTCCGCCGAACATCACGTGGCTGAACGCCGCCAACTGGTCGCGCGCGGCCGCGTCCAACCGGGGGTGGCGGTAGCCGTGGATGGCCGACCACCACGAGGACATCCCGTCGACCACCTCGCGGGTCCCGTCCCGCGACCACAGCGTGAGGCGCACGCCCTCGGCGTCGGTGACCACGTACGGCCGTTCGGCGGCGGGCACGGTCGTGTAGGGGTGCCACAGGCGGGCGCCGTCGAGGGCACTGACCCGCGCGGGATCGACCGGGCGCCGCGGGGGCGTGTGCTCGGTGGAGCTCATGGGTGGTTCTCGGGGCCCGGGGTGGACCCCTTCCTCCTCACGGTGGTGTGGGCGTGGGCGTCGGACCGTCGCGGCACCCCATTGTTCACGGACCGGACCAGCGGGGGCCCGTGTGGTCCTACCAGGATTCCGCACGGAAGTTTGTGGGCTTTCACGGGTGACGCGCACCCCCCGAGAACGGCAGAGTCGTAGACGCCTCCCTGGCACACATGGACCGGACCGACCCAGCGGGATTGGCCGCCGCTGGGTCGGTCCCGCCAGGTGGAGGCGGTCCGCGTGACGTACGGCGCCAGGCGCGCCCTTCCCGTTCCCGCCCCGGTGCCCGGACGCCCGGCTTCGACCAGAGGAGAACCCCCGCTCGTATGGAACGCCTCGCGAACGCCACCGTCACCGCTCCCCCGCGCCCCTGGCCGCTGCGGGCCACGAGCCCGACGAGGACCGCGGGCACCAGCGGTGACCAGCGGACGGACACCCCCTTCGCCTGGCTGGACGGCGCGGCACGACGCAGGGCGAAGGCGGGTCTGACCCGGCGCACCGTGCCCCGGACCGCCCGCGACGACCGTCTCGACCTGGCGGGCAACGACTACCTCGGACTGATGCTGCATCCGGAGGTGGTGGGGGCCGCTGCCGAGGCCGCCCATGTGTGGGGGGCCGGGGCGGGCGGGTCACGCCTGGTCACCGGGGACACCGAGCTCCACGGGGAACTGGAGCGCGAGCTCGCCGGTTTCTACGGCGCCGAGGCCGCGCTCGTCTTCTCCTCCGGCTACGCGGCCAACCTCGCCATGGTCACCGCGTTGGCCGCACCCGATCCCGAGGGCGACACCGCTCCGCTCGTCGCGAGCGACCGCTACAACCACGCCTCCCTCATCGACGCCACTCGTCTGGCCAAGGGCTCCGGGGCACGGGTCGCCCTCTTCGACCACGCCGACCCCGACAGCGCGGCGGGCGCGCTCGCCGGTGCCCGGGACCGCTCCCTGATCCTCAGCGACACCGTCTTCTCGGTCGACGGCGACCTCACCGACATCCCCGCCCTGGCCCGGACGGCCCGCGCGCACGGTGCCGCCCTGCTACTCGACGACGCGCACGGGCTCGGCGTCGTCGGTCCGGGTGGCCGGGGCGCCGCGGCCCTGTCCGGGCTGTGCGGGGCGGAGGACGTCGTGGTGTCCGTGACGCTGTCCAAGTCCCTCGGTTCCCAGGGCGGCGCGGTGCTGGGACCGCGCCGGGTGATACGGCACCTGGTGGAGACGGCCCGTACGTTCGTCTTCGACACCGGCCTCGCCCCCGCCGCGGCGGGGGCGGCGCTGGCGGCCCTGCGGGTGCTGCGCGATGAGCCCGAACGGGCCGACGCGGTACGCGCACGCGCGCTGGGCCTCGCCGACGGGTTGCGCGCGCGGGGGATGGAGGTCAGCACCCCGGACGCGGCGGTGGTGTCGGTCGTGGCCTCCTCTCCGGAGGAGGCGGTGGCCTGGCGGGGCGCGTGTCTGGAGGCGGGTGTGCGGGTCGGGTGCTTCCGTCCGCCGTCGGTCCCGGACGGCCGGTCGCGCCTGCGGCTCACCGCGCGGGCGACGCTCACCGAGGCTCAGGTCCGGTACGTCGTGGACGTGATCGCGGCGAACCGCCCCGGTTCGTAGATCTTTTCCCGTCCACCGCCAGGGGACGTGTCCCCACGGGGTGACACGACCCGACCGTACCCAGGCGGACGGTCCGTGCCGGTCCCCGAACCTCGGGAGCATCCTGAGGATCGCTGGACTGCCCCGGTTTCACGTGGATTGGCCGACACAGGCCGACCACCGTGGGAACGGTAGTCTGACGCTTGCACAGGACCCGTTCGGACGTGGGAGGCGGAAGCGGCAGTGCCAGCCCGTGGTGACCACCCATCAACCCCCGAGCACCGCGAACCCGACGGCGAGACGACCGCCTCACCCGCCGAACCGGACGAACCCACCGAGGACGTCGGGGGGTCCGGCGCGGACGGTCGGGCCGCCCAGGCCGAGAGGACCGGTCCGGGCGATGACGAGCCCCGGCCGCGCGGCACCAGACGCCAAAGACGCGCCCGCGTCGTCCTCATCACCGCCGCCGTCCTGGTCGTGACTCTGGTGGTCACCCTGGTCGTGCCCGCCAGCCGGAGCGGACTCCTCCAACTCTGGTGCGAGGCCACGGGAGGTGTCTGCCCCACCGAGGAGCTGCCACCGATCACCGAGGACGAGGAGGTCGACTGGCGCGTGCGACTGGAGCCGCGTGAGGCCGCCCTGTGGGGCAACTACGTGGCTCTGGGCGACTCCTACTCCTCGGGCGACGGCGCGGGCGACTACGATCCGTCCACCGCCGAGCCCGGCGGCTGCTGGCGCTCCGAGCACGCCTACCCACGGGTGATCGCGGAGGAGTTCTCCTTCACCGGGGCACTCGCCTTCTACGCGTGCAGCAGCCACAAGGGGGCGGACATGCTCGCCGAGATCGGCACCCCGGAGTCGCAGCTCGAACGGGTCACCGAGCACACGTCCCTGGTCACCGTCGGCATCGGCGGCAACGACCTGGGGTTCATCCCCGTCCTGCGCACCTGCATCGTACGCATGCCGCTCCTGGAGAGCGGGGTGTGCACCGCCCAGGAGGACCAGATCCTCGAACGGATGGACCGGTTCGAGGAGACCCTGACCGAGATCCTGGGCGAGGTCCGCGACCGCGCCCCCGATGCCAGGATCCTCGTCCTCGGCTATCCGCGGCTGTTCCCGGAGGAGCCGCCGAGCATGTACTACACACTGACCACGAGCGACCAGACCTGGCTGAACTCGGTGGGAGAGCGGTTCAACGACCGCATCCGCGACGTCGTCTACCGGGTCGACGGCCAGATCTACGGTGGCCGGGACGTGGGCAGTGTCGAGTACGTCAACGTCTTCTCCGCGCTGACGGGGTTCGAGGTCAGCGCGGAGAACGCGTGGCTGAACGGCATCGTCCTCGGCCGTCTCGGCGAGGGGGTGCGGGTGGATCGCGCGAGTTTCCACCCCACCGCCCAGGGACAGCTGTCCATCGCCGAACGCGTGCGACTCCAGATCGAGGAGGGCCCGGAACGGGCGCTGTACGTGGCTCAGGAGACCCTGGACAACGTCAACGAGGATCTGCTCGCCGCCGAGCTCGGCGGCCCCTACGACCGCCCCGGGGCCTCGGCCTCCGACGCGCCGTCCCCCGGGGGTGACGGTGACGGGGAGGAGACCGGGGCCCCGGCCGCCGACGACTAGTCGGTGTTCTTCGGGTCCTCCGCCTCGCTTCGGACCGTGTTCGGGCGCCCGAGAGGCAGGGGCGCCTGCCCGCCCGTCGCCCTCCACCACCCTCGACGGACGCCTGGCGGCGCGGTTCTTCCTCTGGCCGCGCCCACCGCTCGTTCCTCGCCACGCGGCCCGCCTCGTCCTGCGGCACCCTGCCGGCACCCGAACGACGACCCCCTCGAGTGACCGTTCCGGGAAACGGGCCCCAGGCGTCTTCCGCGGACACGCCCGGCGACCGGCGAAGCGGAGGTCCGAGACGGACACGGACCTCCGCGGCGCTACCTGCCCGCCTTGAGCTCGGCGAGCACCTCACCGAACCGGTCCAGCCCCCAGTTGAGGTCCTCCTCGCTGATCACCAACGGCGGGGACATCCGCACCGTCGAGCCGTGGGTGTCCTTGACCAGCACACCATGCTCGGCCAGGCGCTGGCACAGTTCCTTGCCGGTGCCCAGCGCGGGGTCGACGTCCACACCCGCCCACAGGCCGATACTGCGGGCCGAGACCACACCGTCGCCCACGAACTCCTTCAGCCTCCGGGCGAGCACCTCACCCAGCCTCCGCGCGTTCTCCAGGTACGGCCCCTCGGTCAGCATCGTGACCACCGTGCGCCCCACGGCCCCCGCGAGCGGGTTGCCGCCGAACGTGCTCCCGTGCTGACCGGGCTGGATGACACCGAGCACGTCCTCGTCGGCGACCATGGCCGACACCGGCAGGATGCCGCCGCCCAGCGCCTTGCCGAACAGGTAGGCGTCGGGCACCACCCCGCTGTGCTCGCACGCCCGGATGGTCCCGGTCCTGCCCAGGCCCGCCTGGACCTCGTCGGCGATGAACAGCACCCGGTCGCGGTCGCAGATCTCCCGAACGCGGGGCAGGTAGTCCTGCGGGGGAACGATCACGCCCGCCTCGCCCTGCACCGGCTCGATCAGCACCGCCGCGGTGGTCTCGTCGATCGCGTCCTCGATCGCCTGCGCGTCCCCGTACGGCACCGACCGGAAGCCCGGCGTGTACGGTCCGAAGCCCGTCTTGGCCTCGGGATCGGAGGAGAAGGAGATGATCGTGGTGGTGCGCCCGTGGAAGTTGGCGCCCGCCACGACGATGGTCGCCTTGTTCTCCGGTACGCCCTTGACCTCGTAGGCCCACTTGCGGGCCACCTTGATACCGGTCTCCACCGCCTCGGCGCCGGTGTTCATCGGCAGGACCCGCTCTTTGCCGACCATGTCGGCAAGAGCGCTGACCCAGGGTCCGAACTGGTCGTTGTAGAAGGCCCGGCTGGTGAGTGTCACCCGGTCCAGCTGCCGGTGCGCCGTCGCGAGAAGGTCGGGGTTGTGGTGCCCGAAGTTCATGGCCGAGTACCCGGCCAGACAGTCCAGGTACCGGCGTCCCTCCACGTCGGTCACCCAGGCTCCCCGGCCCTCGGCGATCACGACGGGCAGGGGTGAGTAGTTGTGCGCGGACCGTGTCCGCGCGAGCTCGATGTGTTCCTCACTGGAGAGTGCCTGTCCGTCGGGGTTTCCGACGGAGTCCTGCTGACCCAGGTTGCGGGTGTTACTCATCTAGCCGCTCCGATCACCATTGACCGATGTCAGACAGTAGATACCCACCAACGGGCCCGGTAGAGCCCGGCGGCGGAGGTCCCCAAGAGTTGAGCAGATGATCCGGTGAGCACACAAGAGGTAAGGCAGATCACAGTTGCGCCCCAGCGCCCGAAACCCGGTCGCGCGCCGCGCCGCGAGCCCGGTGAGCGGGGGTCTCGACACGAGGCGTGACCTGCGAGGAGTACCCAGGTGACGCGCTCCACAGCCCCGACCGCGATCGGCCCCCGCCCAGCGGGGTACGGTCGGCTCATCAGCCACCCCGCCGCGGAGGTCGGGGCGTCGTGTGACGCCCGGCCGAGGTCGGCCCGAGACCCGTTCCAGGGAGGTCCGGCGTGCCCACCCCAGCGTCCCCCGACGCCCCCTTCTCCCTCCCCCGCCTCCTCACCGCCGTGACCGAGGCCGTCCCCGACCGCGTCGCACTCGTCGCCGGCCCCCGCCGCCTCACCTACCGAACCCTGCACGACCGCTCCGTCCGGTTGGCGGCGCACCTGGTCGGAGCAGGTGTGCGCCCCGGTGAACACGTGGCGATCCTGGCGTTCAACCGGGCCGAGTGGGTGGAGTCCTTCATCGGGGTGCTGCGCGCGGGCGCCGTTCCCGTCAACGTGAACTACCGCTACGTCGCGGGCGAGCTGCGGCACGTGCTGTCGGACTCCCACGCGGTCGCGCTGATCGCGGAGGACTCCCTGGCCGCCAAGGTGACCGCGGTCCGCCCCGACCTGCCGCGCCTGCGCCACGTCGTCCTGATCGAGGACGGCGGTGCGCGCGACGCCGACCTCGACGGGACCGACTACGAGCGGGCCCTCGCCACCGCCTCCGCTGACACGGCACTCCTGCCCGCCACCTCCGGGGACGACCACTACCTCCTCTACACGGGCGGCACGACCGGATACCCGAAGGGGGTGCTGTGGCGGCAGGCCGACATCTTCCGCGCGGCCCTGGAGCGGCGCGCCCCGGGTGAGCCGCGCGCCCGGACCCCTGAGGACGTCGCCGAACGCGCCGCGCGGTGCTTCCCCCAGCGGATGCTGGTCCTCGGACCGCTGATGCACGCGGCCGGGCAGTGGAACGCACTGAGCATGATGCTGTGCGGCAAACGCGTGGTGCTCTCGACCGACCGCAGCTTCCACCCGGACCGGGTCCTGGAGTTGGCGCACCGCGAGGGCGCGCACGTGGTCCAGCTGGTCGGGGACGCGATGGCGCGCCCGCTCGCCCGGCACCTGCTCACCGAGCCCGGGCTGTGCCCCGAACTGACCTCCGTGCGCTCCGGCGGGACGCCGCTCACCCCCGCGGTCCGGGCCCTGTGGCAGGCCTGGCGCGAGGACATCGCCCTGGCCGACGCCTACGGCGGGTCGGAGACGGGCGTGTGCGGGTCGGCGACCGCGCCCGAGGGCCAGAAGCGCGAGGGGGACGGTGACGGCCGCAGCTTCACCATGGGGGGCAGCATCGCGGTGCTGGACGACTCCCTGCGCCCCCTGGTGCCGGGGTCGACCCGGGTCGGCCGCATCGCGCGCACCGGCCGGATCCCCCTGGGCTACTACAACGACCCGATCGCGACCGCGCGGACCTTCCCCGTCGACGCCGACGGTCGGCGCTGGGCCCTGTCGGGCGACTACGGGACCCGGGGACGGGACGGTTCGGTCATGCTGCTGGGCCGGGGCAGTGTCGTCATCAACACCGCCGGGGAGAAGGTCTACCCGGAGGAGGTGGAGGCGGTCCTCAAGGCGCATCCGCTGGTGGAGGACGCGATCGTCGTCCCCGCTCCGGACGAGCGGCTCGGCCAGCGGGTGACCGCACTGGTCTCCCTGGCCCCCGGAGCCGAACTCGGTGCCGCCCAGCTGCGCGCGCACTGCCGGGGGCGCCTGGCCGGGTTCAAGGTTCCGCGCAGCGTGCACGTCGTGGACAGGGTCCGCCGGACGGCGGTGGGCAAGCAGGACTACCGGTGGGCGGCCTCGGTCGCGCGAAAGGACACGGGAACGGCGGGATCCGCCGGGGCGGCGCCGGAACACGCCGCTTTCTGACCCCCGCCGCACCGAGGCCACGGCCACGGAGACCGCCGAGGAGACCGACTCCCGTGGGAGTTTCCGCGTGCCTCAGCACCGCGGGGCGCGGTGGTCCGCACCACCGCGTGACGACGCCCCATATTTCGGCTACCAAGACAATGACTGTGCAGGCAGCCGAAACCTGGTTTCAGGCCTACCGCGGGCGCTCTGCACAGCCACCCGCGCCGCTAGACTGACCACGCCCGGCCGCCCCGAATCGCCCCACACCCGGTTCCGGACCACTCGGTGGACCTTCCCAGGGGATCAGCACGTCGGACCGGGCGACGGTCGGGTCCAGGACCCCGCGAGACAATCCCTTCACGCCACCGTCACCCGGTCGAGGGTGGGTACGGTGACACCACTAGGACGGAGGACGGCGCGCCCCCTCCCGGAGTTTCCGGGCCCGCGCCCCACAACTCAGATGGCCAAGTCAGTAGGCTCCTTCATCTTCAACGCGGTGCGCGGCGGGGCCGTGGGCACCTCAGAGGCCCTGCCCGGGATCAGCGGCGGCACGGTCGCGCTCATCGTCGGCCTGTACGACGACCTGATCGGCGGCGCCGGCCACATGGTCAGCGGTATCAAGCGCTACGTCACCGACGTCCCGCGCGGCCGGGGCAAGGAACGCGCCCAGGAGCAGTTCCGCCTCGTGAACTGGAGCGTACTCGTCCCGGCGCTCGTCGGCATGCCCGTCGCGCTCATCCTGGCCCTGCTCCTCATCGCGCCGCTGGTCGAGGAGCACACCCAGTACGCCCACGCCGTCTTCTTCGGACTGGTGCTCGCCTCCCTGTGGGTTCCCTACTCCGGCTCGGGCAAGCCCTGGAAGGCCTGGCACTACCTCGTCGCTCTGGTCTTCGCCGCCGTGGCCTTCTCACTGACGGGGCTGCCCGGCGCGAACCTGCCCGTCCACCCGGTGGTCGTCTTCCTCGTCGCCTCCGTGGCCGTCTGCGCCCTCGTCCTGCCCGGGGTGTCGGGTTCGTTCATCCTGGTCACCGTCGGCCTGTACGTACCCACCAAGGACGCGGTGGCCGGCCTCGACCTCGTCTACATCGGCGCCTTCGCCCTGGGCGCGATCACCGGCCTGTCCCTGTTCGTGAAGCTCCTCCAGTTCCTCCTGGAGAACTTCCACCACATCGCCCTCGTCGTCCTGACCGGCCTCATGGCCGGTTCGCTGCGCGCCCTGTGGCCGTGGCAGACCGAGGAGCGCGAGATCCTCCCGATGACCGAGATCCCGCTGACCGTGACCCTCATGGTGGTCGGGTTCCTCATCGTCGTGGCCGCCGTCGTCTACGAGCACCGCAAGAAGGCCAGGACGGGGACCACCCACCAGCACCACTCCGCCCCGGTCCACTAGGGTCGGGACGCACCATTCCACGTCCGGGGCGATGACGCCCCGACGGCGCGGGGTGCCGGGAAGCCCCCGGCTGAGAACAGACCCGTCGAACCTGCCCTAGTTAGTACTAGCGAAGGGACGCCCATGAGCGCGTACAACATCGTGTCCGTCGCCGGAAGCGACCCCAGCGGCGGCGCGGGGATCCAGGCCGACCTGAAGGCGTTCTCCGCGCACGGCACCTACGGGATGACCGTCATCACCGCCCTGACCGCGCAGTCCACGCGGGGGGTGACCGGTGTCCACGGCGTCCCGGTGGACTTCGTGACCCAGCAGATGGACACGCTCTTCACCGACGCCACCGTCCATGCGGTCAAGGTCGGGATGCTCGCCACCGCCGAGATCACCGAGGCGGTGGCGGACGCGATCGTGCGCCACGAACTGCCGAACGTCGTGGTGGACCCGGTGATGGTCGCCAAGAGCGGTGACCGGCTGTTGGAGTCCTCGGCGGTCAAGGCGCTGCGCACGCTGCTGCTGCCACACGCGGACCTGATCACCCCGAACCTCCCCGAGGCAGCGGACCTGCTGGGCGAGCCCGAGGCCGCCGACCTGGCGACGATGCGCGCCCAGGCCGGGCGGCTGCTGGAGCTGGGACCGCGCCGGGTCCTGCTCAAGGGCGGCCACCTGGCTGGGGAGGAGAGCGTCGACGTCCTCGTCTCCCGGGACGCCGAGCCCGTCGAGTTCCGGGCCCGGCGGGTGGCCACGCGCAACACACACGGCACGGGCTGCACCCTGTCCTCGTCGATCGCCGCGCTCCTGCCGCAGCGATCCGACACCGCCACCGCGATCGCCGACGCCAAGGCGTACCTGACGGAGGCGATCCGCCGCGCCGACGAGGTCGACGCGGGTGGCGGCCAGGGCCCGGTGCACCACTTCCACCCCTGGTGGTAGCGAGCACAGTCACCCCTGGTGACAGCGAGCACCATGACACACGGCAAGGGGGCCGCGCCCGGCGCGGCCCCCTCGTCGTGTTCCCCGGAAGAGCCGGTCCTACCTGCCCTTGCTCACGTCGTCCATGACGGCGTCCGGGTTCTTCCAGTCGGGGTGGGCGAAGAACTTCCGGGTCTCGGCCACGACGACCGGCGACAGCAACAGGAGCCCGATGAGGTTGGGCAGTGCCATGAGCCCGTTGGCGATGTCGCTGAACAGCCACACCGGGTCCAGCGCGGCGACCGATCCGACGTAGATGACGGCGATGAACACCAGACGGTAGGGGAGGACGAGCTTGCGCCCGGCGAGGAACTCCACGCACCGCTCGCCGTAGTACGCCCAGCCGAGCAGGGTGGTGAAGGCGAAGACCGCGACGGCGATCGCCACGACGTAGGTGCCGACCGGAGCCAGTCCGGGGCTGATCGACCCGAGTCCCTGGGTCAGGGCGTCCGTGGTCAGCAGTGAGCCGTCCTGGCTGTTCTCTCCCCGCCAGGCCCCGGTGGTGATGATGACCAGGCACGTCATCGTCACCACGATGATCGTGTCGATGAAGGTCTGGGTCATGGAGACCATCGCCTGGCGGACGGGCTGCCTGGTCTTGGCCGCCGCGGCGGCGATGGCACCGGTGCCCAGGCCCGACTCGTTGGAGAAGATACCGCGCGCGAAACCCATCTGGATGGCGAGCATGACACCCGCTCCGGCGAACCCGCCGCCCGCTGCCGTGCCGGTGAACGCGTCGGTGACCACGAGCTGGAGCGCCGGAAGGATGCCCGCCCAGTTCACGATGAGGATGATCAGGGCGATACCGATGTAGGCGACGATCATCAGGGGCACCAGAGCGGAGGCCACCCGGCCGATGCTCTTGATACCGCCGAGGATGACGGAACCCGCGAGGACCATCAGGATCAGGCCCACCATCCACGGCGCCAGCGGCGTGATGTTGGTGACCTGCTGCGACACGGCGTTGGCCTGGGTGCCGTTGCCGATGCCGAACGCCGCCACCGCGCCGAACACCGCGAAGGCCACGCCCAGCGTGGTACCGAGCCCGCCCGGCAGACCGTACTTGAGGTAGAACATCGGTCCGCCGCTCTGCTCACCCTTGTCGTCGGTGCGGCGGAACATGACGCCCAGGAGCGCCTCGCTGTACTTGGTCGCCATGCCGAAGAAGCCGACGATCCACATCCAGAACAGGGCGCCCGGGCCGCCCACCCCGATGGCGAGGGCCGCGCCGGCGATGTTGCCGACACCGACGGTGGCGGCGAGCGCGGTGCTCAGGGCCTGGTAGTGGGAGATGTCGCCCTCGACGGACGCGTCCTCCTTACGCCGAACGAAGGCCAGCCAGAGGGCGTGGGGCAGCCGGAAGAGCTGGAGCAGCCGCAGGCGGACGGTCAGGAACACGCCGACGCCGAGCAGCAGGGGGATGAGGACGTACGGTCCCCAGATGATCTCGCTGACGAGGCCAGCCATGTCGAGGAGTTGATCCATGTGGGGATCTCCCTATCACGATCAGGTACCGGGGGATGGTCGTGTGCCCGCGGTCAGCGGGAGCCGCCCTTCCCGAGGGAACGGTGCCCACCAGGCCGGGACACCCAGGGGTGGTGTCAGGCTTGCAGCGGTTCGTCACGATGGCGTCACGGCCGCCCGTCGCAACCGTTGCGACCGCGCGCCCTACGAGTCCGCGGATCCGTCGGCCTGAGCCGACGCGAGCCTGCTGAGAGCGGCGGGGGGCGGNCCCGGCCCACCGCGATGCCCAACAGGTAGGTGGTGAGGGGGGCCGCGGGGCGCGCCACCGAGTGGGCGGCGTCCCTCGCCAGGTCGAGGACGCGGTCGACGTCCGCCTTGTCCACGGGATCGTCCCCGGTCAGGTCCAGCTCGGCGCGGACCAACTCCGCCCATTCCACGAGGGTCACCGAACGACTCCCTAGAGTTTTACTACGGCTACGGAAGGCGATCCTATCCATCGTCGGGCCACCCGTTGGCCACCCGATCGCTCGCCCCGTGTCACCGCGCGCTCGGCGAAACCACGTCCGGCCTTCGGTCCCGGTTCCCCGGGGACCCCACGGGGGTTCACCCCTCGACCCTAGCGTCGGAGGTAGTCATCCCCCTTGCGTTGGGAGCTCTGCTCATGGCCCCGGACCACCCGTCTCCCTCCACCGCCCTCCGACCGCCCTCCCCCGCTCCGTTGCGCGTGGCGATCGTGACCGAGTCCTTCCTCCCCCAGGTCAACGGCGTCACCAACTCCGTGTGCCGGGTCGCCGACCTGCTCGCCGCCGAGGGCCACCAGGCGATGGTCCTGGCTCCCGGCCACGGTCCCGCCTCCTACGCCGGTTTCCCCGTCATCCGCATGCCCTCCCTCCCGTTGCCCTTCTACCGGGATTTCTCGGTGGGGCTCCCGGCCCGCCGCACGATGACCGCCGCCATCCGCGCCTTCGCGCCCGACGTCCTGCACCTGGCCTCACCCGCGCTGCTCGGGCACGCGGCCGTGGAGGCCGCCCGCCGTTGGGCCCTGCCGACCGTGGCCGTGTTCCAGACCGACCTGGCCGGGTTCGCCGGCCGGTACGGGCTGCCCGGCGGTCAGACCGTGTGGCCGCTGCTCCGCCGGGTGCACTCGGCCGTCGACCGCACCCTGGTGCCCTCCTCGGCCACCACGCGGACCCTGGCCGAGCACGGTTTCCCCCGGCTCCACCTGTGGCAGCGCGGCGTGGACACCCGGCGTTTCTCACCCGAGCACCGCGACGAGGAACTGCGCCGTCGTCTCGCTCCCGGCGGCGAGACGATCGTGGGCTACGTCGGCCGCCTCGCCAAGGACAAGCGTGTGGACCTGCTGGCCCACGTGGCCCGGCTGCGCGGAATCAAGCTGGTGGTCGTGGGGGACGGCCCGGAGCGCGCCCGTCTGCGCCGCCGCCTGCCCGAGGCCGTGTTCACCGGACAGCGGACCGGGGACGACCTGTCCCGCCTCTACGCGTCCATGGACGTGTTCGTGCACACCGGCGCCGACGAGACCTTCTGCCAGGCGGTACAGGAGGCTCTGGCCTCGGGTGTCCCGGCGGTGGCGCCGAACTCCGGCGGCCCCGTGGACCTGGTCGTCCCCGAACGCAACGGGCTGCTCTACTCCCCCGACTCCGTGCGCGAACTGCGGGTCGCGGTGGGACGTCTGGCGCACAACCGGCAGGTACGTGAGCGGATGGCGGCCGCGGCCCGGCCGTCGGTGGCACAACGCACCTGGGAGGCGATCGGCGCGCAGCTGACCGACCACTACCGGTCGGTGATCGCGCCGAGCAGGGAACTGGCCAGGAGCGGAGGCCGTCATCCCTCCGGCGGCGTCGGGAGCCTCCCGCACGGCTCCCTGTCCGACGCCATCGGTACCTGATCGTCCCTGGGCGTGTGCCGAGGCACGCCCGGGCGGACCGGACTGCCAACGCGAGGGACCTCCCCCAGGGAAGCCCCGGGGGAGGCCGGTGGGACGCGTCCGCCTCGCCCCCTTCACGTGGCGGGCGCGGTCCGGGTCCTCAGCAGTACAGTGGCTCCGCTCCGCTCTGCGGCTCGGGAACGACGGCGGTCGGCGCCCCTTCGAGCAGAGAGTCGAGGACCTCTTCCAGACGTTCCAGGTGCGCGCGGATCCACGGCAGGGCCAGCGGATCCGTGGCGGCGAGCGCGGCGTACCGGCGCTCCTCGGTCTCGCCGTACAGCAGGCTGGTGGCGACCCGCGCGCGAAGGGCCTCGGGTCCCTCACCGAACTCGGCGGCGGGCAGGACTCCCATCCCGTACCGTTCCAGAAGCAGCCCGGTGAGTTCGGGCCCGGTGGTCACCCCGTGCAGGGCGGCCAGCCGTTCCCGGTGCGGCTCGAAGTCGGGGTAGAGGTAGAAGGCCGCGCGCGGGGTGGCGACCGCGGTCCCGGCGCGGACGAACACGTCGGTGACGGCCTGGGCGACGAGTCCGTGCAGGCGGCGACTGCGACCGATGTGGTCGACCAGTTCGGTGGGTTCGGTGAACGCGTGCGCGGCGGCCGCCTGGACGGGGGCGGCCGGGCTCGACCAGATCTCGCTTGCCACGCCGAGCAGACCGCCGCGCAGTCGGTGGCCGATCTCGGAGTCGGGCAGGCGCAGGACACCGATCCGCCAGCCGCCCAGGGCCAGGTTCTTGCTCAGGCCGCTGGAGACGACGGTGCGCTCGGGCGCGTACTCGGCGGGGCTGCGTACCTCGGTCGGCGTCTGGCCGGACGCGGCGGGGTGGACGAGATCGCGGTAGATCTCGTCGGAGATGATGACGAGGTCGAGTTCGCGAGCCACCTCGGCCAGGCGACGTACCGTGTCCGGCCTGGCCACGGTACCGGTGGGGTTGTCGGGCAGGGTGACGATCACGGCGCTGACGGTGCGACCCTGTTCGCGGGCGCCGGTGACGGCCGCGTGCAGCAGGTCGGGCTGTGGCAGGCCGCCCTCCCCCGTAGCCGTCGGGACCATGAGCGGCCGCTGTCCGAGCAGGCGGCTCTGCGCCGCGTAGCTCACCCAGCTGGGAGCGGCGATGGCCGTGTCCCCACCGATCTCCATGAGGAGGCTGTACAGCAGTGGTTTGCTGCCGGGACCGGCGATGACCATCTCGGGGTCGGTGGGCAGTCCGCGCCGGCCCCAGTACCCCGCGGCCGCCTCGCGCAGGGCCGCCGTTCCGGCGACGGGGCCGTAGGCGTTGGCGCCGTTTCCGGCGGAGAGCTGGTCCCGCAGAACCGGGTGAACCGGGAGCCCGGCCTCGCCGAAGCCGAGCGGCAGGACGCGCACCCCCTGGCGTCGTTTCTCTGCGAGGGCTTCGTTGACGGCGAGCGTCGCGGACACAGTGGCGGTCATGAAGGACTCATCTCCGGCTCATGATCTGGCGCTTGACCGCGCCGTGAGGTGACGGTCTGTCACTGTTCAGCTTGCCCGCGTTGCCCCATCAGCACAAGCGAGTCTTTTCGATGGTGAGCGTAAGCTGAACTTATGCTCGACCTTCGGCGTCTCCAGTTGCTCCGTGAGTTCAGCGTGCGGGGCACCATCGCGGCCACGGCCGCAGCCCTGGGCTACACCCCCTCGGCCGTGTCACAGCAACTGGCCACCCTGGAGCGGGAGACGGGGGTGGCGCTCCTGGACCGTTCGGCCCGGGGCGCCGAACTGACCGACGCCGGGCGGCTCCTGGTCGTCCAGGCCGAGGAGATCCTCGCGTTGGTGGAGGCCACGGAGTCGGTGCTGGCCGAGCAGGTGGACGTCGCGGTCGGCGTGGTGACGGTGACGGCCTTCCCGACCGCGGCCGTGGCCTTCGCGCCGCTGCTCGCCCCCGCGCTGCGCGCACACGAGGGCATGCAGCTGGTGCTGCGTCAGACCCTGCTCGCGACGGGGACCGAGAAGGTGCGCTCGCGCGAGGTCGACATCGCCCTGGTCGACGACTGGACCGGACAGCACCCGGGTCCCGGCCCGGAGAGCGGACTGCGCCACGTCCACCTGCTGCGCGACCCGCTGGTACTGGCCGTTCCCGAGTACCACCGGTTGGCGGACCCGGAGGAGCCGCTGGAGCTCGAAGGCCTGCTCGGCGAGTCCTGGATCGTGGCTCCGGAGGGCGAGCGGTCGCGCTACGGGACGGACCGGCTGTTGGCCGAGGTGGGCGGGCTGCCGGGCGCGGCCTGGGAGTTCGAGGGGTTGGGAACCATCCTGAGCCTGGTCTCCCGAGGTATCGGCATCGCGGCCGTTCCCGCGCTGGCCATGGTGGGTGCTCCGGGCGGACTGGCCTTTCGGCAGCTACCCGAGTCGCCGCCGGAGCGGCACGTGTACGCGGTGCTGCGCCCGGCGACGCTGCGCCGTCCGGCGGTGCAGGTCACGCTGGCGGCGCTGCGGGACGCCGCCGCCGAGGTCGGGGATCGCCTGTCCGGACACGGGCCGACCGTGCGGGGTCCCGTGCGGGACATGTGAGTGGTCAGGTCCCGCGCGGGCGGCCCGGCGTCCGAGAGGTCACAGATCGCGCCTGCGGCGGCGGGTCCGGTCGATGCGTCGACGCAGGCGGCGGCAGACGTGGAGTGCGCGGTCCCGGTGGTCCCTGGCGTTCCACCAACGGGCGTAGGCCTCCAGCCGCCTCCGCCGCAGGGCTTCGAGTTCGGCCTCCATACGCACGACCCGGTGTTCCAGGTCGATGCGTTCTCGCTCGAACTCGGACATGTCTCGCTCGTGGGTGCTGGCCTCCCGTTCGGCGCTGATCAGCCGTTCGGTGAGGCCCTCCGTCACGTTGCCGCCGCGAACGGTCCAGCCGACCCCGGCCCGCCCGCTGATGCCCTCGAACCACACATTGTCAGGTATTTCCTGATCAGCGCCGAGTTCACTGATCACCTCGCAAAGAATGCGGAAAGTGACATAACGGACATCATTTGGCTACATTCGCCCTCCTCAGGCGGCGATGACCCGCTCCACGCGCACGGGTGCGGGCACCGCGGCTCCGAGGCTCGTGTACACGGCCTCGAAACGCTCCAGCGACCGGCGCTGATCGTGCCGTAGGGCGATCTCCCGGCTCGCCGCGCCCATGGCACGACGCCGGTCGTCGGGGCCCAGGACGGTGAGCAGGTGCTCGGCCAGTGCGGCCACGTCACCCGCCGGGAAGAGGAAACCGTTGCGCCCCTCCTCGACCAAGTGCGGCAGCGCCATCGCGTCAGCGGCCACCACCGGCAACCCCGTGGACATCGCCTCCAGCGTCGCGATGCTCTGAAGCTCCGCGACACTCGCGATCGCGAACACGTCCCCCGCCGCGTAGACCAGCGGCAGGTCCTCGTCCGGGACGAAACCGAGGAAGCGCACGCGGTCGGCGATCCCAAGGCCCGCGGCGAGCGCGCGCAGTTCCTGCTCGCGCTGCCCGGTCCCGGCCAGGACCAGCTGCGCGTCCCGCTCCGACACCACGCGCGCCAGGGCACGGATCGTATCGTCGATCCGCTTCTCCACGTCGAGCCGACCGACGAAGACGACCGTGTCGCGGTCGGGCAGCCCGAACCGGGCACGGGCCGCCGCCCGTTCCCCCTCCCGGGGATGGAACCGCTCCAGGTCGATCCCGCAGGAGATGGCCTCCACCGCCCGGGCGAACCCCTTCTCCCGCAACAGGCGGGCGGCACGGGGGGTCGGCGTGGTCACGTGGTCGGCCGCTCCCGCCACACGCACCATGTCACGCCAGGCGACCGACCCGGCCACCGAGTGGACGCCCTGGGGCAGGTGGGCGTGCGCGTACAGGTTGTCCGGCATGAAGTGGTTGGTGAACACGACCGGCACCCCCACCGCGCGAGCCCGGCGCAACGCGGTCCGGCTGACCGTGAAGTGACTCTGCACGTGGACGACGTCCGGGTCCAGACGTGCCACCAACCGCGCCGTGTGGCCGCCGATACCCAGGGGGACGGCCATACGCATCGACTCCTGGAGGGGGATGGGGGCCGACCGCAGGCGGTGCTCGGTCACGCCGCCGTTGGCGGTCACGTAGGGATCTCCCAGGTCGGAGGGGCAGACCACGTGGACCCGGTGCCCCCGCCCCGCCAGTCCCTCGGCCAGGCGGTGGGTGAAGTACCCGGCGCCGTTGACGTCGGGCGGGTAGGTGTCCGTGGCGATGAGCACGCGCAGCACACGGTTGGTCTGGGCCATGGCAACTCCTTCAACGGGTACGGGTACGGGCATCCTTCGGCGCGCGCCCGGCGACCCCGGCGGCCTCGGGGTTGCGGTGGCGCGTCCGGGCGAGGGCGATGGTTCCGGCGATCGCGAAGGCGGCGAAAGCCGCGGCCCCCACCTGCGCGGTGGCGGTCTCGGGCGTCCCCTCACCCAGGAGGAACGCGCCGATGGCCACACCGACGACGGGGTCGGTGATGAGCAACGTGGCGTAGGCCGCCGCGAAGTGGCCGGTCCGGTAGGCGTTCTGCATGAGCAGGGCGCCGAAGACCGCGGTGAGCACGGCGAGCGGGGTCAGCCAGCCGACCAGGGCCGTCCAGTCGTCGAGGACGTTGGCGGCGATGACGCGTGCCAGGCCGGAGGTGGTGCCCATGGCCGCCCCGCCCACCAGGGCGAGCAGCAGGGCACGCGCACCGCTGGGAATCCAGTCCGCGGTGAGGTACACGGCGAGCCCGAACCCGAGGGAGGCCCCGGCAAGGACGAGCGCCGTCGCGACCCCCATGGCCGGTGTGTCCGACCCGTGGGGGAACAGCCACAGGACACCCACGAGTCCCACCATGACGAAGGCTCCGGCGGTGATCTGCCAGGCACTCACCCTCTGGTGGTTGAACAGGGCCGACAGGACGATCGCGAACAGCAGACCGGTGACACCGATCGGCTGGATGATGGTCAGGGGGGCGCCGCTGAGGGCCACCAGGTGCAGAACCGAGCCCAGGACCGCCGCCCCGCTGCCGACCAGCCACCGGGGCTGGCGCAACAGGTGCAGCAGGAACCCGGCCCGCGCGACCTGTCGCCCCGGGGCACGGACCGCGTCGCGTTCCTGGAGCGCGGAGCCGAGCGCCAGGGTGAAGGCCCCCGCCACGGCGATGAGGACGGACCACGTCATCGGTGCCACCGCCGCCGGGCGGTCGTCGCCGACACTCGGCGTCGTGACCTCATCGTCGCATCCCCTGACACTCGGTCCCGTCCCTTCGCCCCGCGGGCTCCGGATCCAGGACGTGTTCCGCGAACACGTCCTGGCCACCACGTTACGGACGGGCCCTCCGGGTCGGCGATAACGGCAACCCCCGTCCGCCGGGTAGTGCTCGCCCCACCCCGCTTCGGGGGCCGCACACTGCGCCCTCGCCCGACGGCGGCGCTCCCTCCCAGGTCAGACCAGTCGCATCCACCCGCACAGCGCATCAGGGTCCACGCCGGTCTCGGGTCGGCGGGGTCCGCGCGACCAGGACGGGACGCGGTGACCGCCGCCCCTCCGAGAGCAGGCATCGGTCGGTCCGGCGCCCCCTCGGGCACGGCGGACGAGCGCACCCTCGGGGGTGCGCCCCAGGGCACGTGCGTGGCAGGATGTCCATTATTGGTCTAGACCGGATAGGAGCAGTTCCCCGTGCCTGACACTTCCGCCCCCCACCTCGACGACCGGCCGTTGATCCCACGCCCCGAACAGGCGGTTCCGGGCGATTCCGGCGGATTCACACTCACCACGGCCACCAGGGTGTCCGCCGACCCCGAGGCTCGGGGAACACTGGCGTGGCTCCAACGTGAACTCGGCGCGTCGACTGGCCTTCCCCTGAGCACCGGGGACGAGGACGACGCGCGGATTCGGCTCAGCGTCGACCCCGGAGCCGGACTCGGCCCGGAGGGCTACCGGTTGATCGTGGACGAGGAGGGCGCCATCGTCGTCGGCCACGACCCGGCCGGCGTCTTCTACGGCGCCCAGACCCTGCGCCAGCTGCTGCCGGCCGACGCCTATCGCGGCGCACCGCTCGACGGTGTGGAGTGGACCCTGCCCGCAGCGCGCGTCACCGACGCCCCCCGGTTCCGCTGGCGCGGCGTGATGCTGGACGTGGCGCGGCACTTCCTCCCCAAGCGCGAGGTGCTGCGGTTCATCGACCTGCTGGCCGCGCACAAACTCAACGTCCTGCACCTGCACCTGACCGACGACCAGGGGTGGCGGGTCCAGATCCGGCGGTACCCGAAGCTGACCGAGGCCGGTGCGTGGCGCACCGAGAGCCAGGTGGGCGGCACCACGCCCCCCGTGTTCGACGGGCGCCCCCACGGCGGGTTCTACACCCAGGACGACATCCGCGAGATCGTCGCCCACGCCGCGGCCCGCCACATCACGGTGGTCCCGGAGATCGATGTCCCCGGCCACTCCCAGGCGGCCATCCACGCCTACCCCGAGCTGGGCGAGAGCGGGCTGATCCCGGTGTGGACCCGGTGGGGGGTCAACGACAACGTCCTGGCCGTCACCGACGGCGTCCTGGACTTCTACAAGAACGTGTTCGACGAACTGCTGGAACTGTTCCCGAGTACGTACGTGCACGTGGGCGGCGACGAGTGCCCCAAGGCCCAGTGGAAGGACAGCGAATCCGCCCAGCGGAGGATCCGCGAGGAGGGGTTGGCCGACGAGGACGGGCTCCAGAGCTGGTTCATCCGCCAGCTCGACGATCACCTGACGGCGCGGGGGCGCAGGCTGCTCGGATGGGACGAGATCCTCGAAGGGGGTCTGGCGCCGGGAGCGACGGTGATGTCCTGGCGCGGCCAGGAGGGCGGACTGGCCGCGGCCCGGGCCGGGCACGACGTGGTCATGGCCCCGACCGCGACGTCCTACCTCGACTACAAGCAGTCCGACTCCCCCGACGAGCCGGTCCCGGTCGGCACGCTCCTGCGCACCGAGGACGTCTACGCGGCCGAGCCCGTCCCCGGGGGCCTGACCGAAGCGGAGGCCGAGCACGTCCTGGGCGCCCAGGTCAACGTGTGGACCGAGCACATCGACTCGCCCCGCGGGCTGGACTACATGGTGTTCCCGCGCGCGGTCGCCTTCGCCGAACAGGTGTGGTCCTCCGGCGACCGCGACTACGCCGAGTTCGAGCCCCGGCTGCGCGGGCACCTGGACCGGCTGGACGCGGCCGGGGTGGAGTACCGGCCGCTGGACGGACCGCGGCCGTGGCAGAGCCGGCCGGGTGTCGGCGGCTGGTGATCCCGTACCCCCGGCGGCCGCGCACCCGGGCCGCCGGGACTGGGGCTCACGGTCCCGGCCGGGCTCAGAAGTAGGTGGCGACGACGTCCACGACCGTGTCCTGGTCGTCCACCACGGGGATCACCCGCCAGCGGTCGAAGGCCGTGCACGGGTGGGAGATCCCGAAGGAGACCAGGTCACCGGGGGCCACACCCAGTTCGGGCGGGATCCGCAGGTAGGCGTGGTGGTCGTTGAGCCCGGTGACCTCCACGCCCGTGGCCGCGACGGTCCCGCCGTCGGCGCGCCGTAGCGCTCGGGGGATCGGGAAACCCTGGTCGTGGTTGGCCTCGCGGCGGCCCAGGGCCGCGATGGCCAGCCCCTCCTCCGGCACGGACACCACCCGTGCCCACAGTTCCAGCGCCCCCTCCAGCGTGCCGGGCCCTTCGGGGAGGCGGCGGTAGGGGGTGGTGCGGCGGTAGAGCCCGTCGTCGTGCGCGACGTAGGCGCCGCTGCGCAGGATCGGAAGGACGTCCTCACGACCGCCGAGCTCCTCGGCGACCAGGTCGAACCACGCGCTGCCGCCCACCGACAGCACCGGCCGCTCCAGTCCGTGCTCGGCGGTGATCGCCGCGGCGTCGCCTCCCAGGTCTCGGAGGAACGCGCGCACGGCGTCGGCATCGTCGCCCAGAGGGCCCTCGTAGCCCGCGACCCCGGCCAGTTCCAGGCCGGGCTCGGCGACCACGGCGCGCGCCACGGCGAGAAGGTGCTCGCGGGTGCGGCAGCCGG
>NZ_ANBC01000329.1 GCF_000341125.1 Nocardiopsis lucentensis DSM 44048
CACCCGCAGGGGGCGGCCGTTCGGACGGTCGGCGAGGGCTCCGGCCGCCGCCGCCACACCCTCACCGGAGTCGGCGTAGAAGAGGAACTCGAAGTCGGGGTCGCGGTCGAGTTCGTCGGCGACCCAGCGCAGCGCCACGTGGTCGAGGAGCTCATTGGCCAGGATGATTCGGCGGACCCCGAACCGGCGGTAGGCCAGGACCTGGTTGGCGGTGGCGGCGGTGACCCCCCAGGCGCCCGCGGCCAGCTGGCGCTGGATCAGCGCGGGGGCCATGGAGGTCTTACCGTGCGGTGCGAGCGGCAGGCCGTGCCGCTCGGAGAACGCCGCGAGCGCCGCGATGTTGCGGTCGAGCGCGGAGGCGCGCAGCACCATGAGCGGCCAGGTGAACGGCCCGGAGAAGAGGTGGAACCGTCGGGTGGCGAACTCCTCCAGGGTGACGGGATCGCCCGGCCACCAGAGTCCCTTGGTCCGCCAGTCGATGTGTTCACGCGGGATGTCGAGCCGATCGGTCACGGTGCGTCCACGCCTCCTGCGCGCCAGTACCCCGCCCGGTCCCGACCCTCGGGGCCGTGACCGGGCGGGGACGGTGTCGGTCGGTCCGATCATCCCACCGGCGTCAAGCGCGGCGGGCGGCCGGGTGTCAGTCGTTCGCCGCGACCGGAGGCGCGGGCGGCGCCGGGGCCCCGAAACGGTCGCCGTCGTCGAGGTCGTCGATGGCCTCCCGCCCGACCTCGGGGTAGTCGGTGATGAACCCGTCCACCCCCAGCCCCAGGACGGCGTCCATGGTGGCGCGGTCGTTGATCGTGTAGGGCATGATCTCCATCCCGGCCTCCTGGACCCGACGCACGTAGTCGGCGTCGATGTGCCTGTGGTTCGGGTTGATCATGGCGGCCCAGCCGTAGTCGTCGATCCGATCCTCGGGGACCATGCCCAGTAGGCCGTGCGGAACGGGCCGCAGGATGTCCTGGGACTCGCGGACCGACTCCCAGTCGAAGCTCTGGATGACCAGGCGGCGGGGCTCCCACGGCGGGTTGCGCCTGAACCACTCCGCTCGGTCGAACAGCTCCTCGGCGACGGCGCGTTCGAGGCCGGGGTAGAGCTCGGGCTCCTTGAGTTCCAGGAGAAGGTTGAGGTCGTGCTCCGCCATCCGGTCGAGGACCTCCCCCAGGGTGGGGACGGGCTCGCCGGCGAAGGCCGGGTCGTACCAGCCGCCGGCGTCGAGCCGGCGGATCTCCGCCATGGTGAAGTCCGAGACCCGGTAGGGCGCACGGTCGGGGAAGACCGCCTCGACGTCGGTGGTCCGCTCCAGGGTGGTGTCGTGCATGATCACCGGTTCGCCGTCCGCGGTGAGCTGGACGTCGACCTCGACCGTCACGGCGCCCAGTTCATGGGCGACGTCGATGGCGGCGAGGGTGTTCTCTGGTGCGTGCCCCGACGCGCCACGGTGGGCGACGGCGATCAGCGGGCGCTCGAAGACGGGGTGGTGGGCGGCGACGGGTTCGGTGGTGGGCTCTCGGGGGTCGAGGGCGGGAGCCCCGACCGAGACGCCCGCGCTGGCGGTGATGAAGAGTGAAGCGGCTCCGACGACGATTCCGATGCGGCGCACCGGACCTCCCAAGTTCGCGTGGACTGGCCGAATTGCTCCATCAGGGTGGATGCGGATGGTGACCCCTCGGTGACCGTACGCGGAGCGTCGGGTAATGGGAATCCCACCTTCTGGTACGGGACAGGTCACACCCTTCCCGAATTTTCACCCAATGAAGCGAATGAATTACTTCATGTACCGGTTTTGGCTGGAGAGCCCCCCGAGAATCACATAGAGTCCTGAAACCATCACTAGTAGTAGTCGATGGGAAGGGATGACGATGCGCAAGCACCACACGAGGTGGGTCGCGCTCCTGGGCGCCGCCACGCTCTCGACCACCGGGCTGGCAGGTCTCGCGGGACCGGCGGTGGCGGCGGACGACAAGGACCCGCGGGTGATCAACTGGCCGGTGGTCGAACAGGCGGTCTCCTCGTACAAACTGGACGGGTTCGAGATCGGTTACCTGCCCCCCGGACTGGACAGATTCGGGCTCAACGCCTCCTCGCTGATAGACCGGCGGGGCAACAGCCAGTCGCAGATCTCCTGGGTTCAGGGCCCGGACCACCTCTACGGGCGCGTGATGATCCTGCGCTCGGAACAGGTCCAAGAGCTGGATGACCTGCTCGAGCTGCGGTACTCCCACCTGCCCGAGCGGGGACTGGAGCGGCTGGACGGCAGTGGTGGGGCCGAACGCGAGGCCTACGTCTCAGAGGCGACGGGCGACATGTTCTGGTTGGAGGAGCCCGGGGTCGCGATCACCACCCACCTGCGCCCGGAGCGGTGGGACGGCGACGAGCTGCGGAGGATGGCGGAGTCGGTGGTCGCGCTCTCGTCCCCGGGGTCCGAGGAGACCTCGGAGGAGTCGGAGGAAGAGGCTCCGGACGACGTCCAGGAGGATGCCGTCCAGGACGGCACGGGTGAGGCCGGGGAGACCGCGGAAGGCGCCGAGGCCGAAGGAGAGGCCGGGGAGAGCGAAGAAGCCGAAGGAGAGACCGCCGAGACCGAGGAGTCCGGGGAGGCCGAAGGCGAGGCCGCGGAGACCGCGGAGACCGAAGGCGGGGCCGCGGAGACCGCGGAGGGCACGGCCACCACCGAGGACGTGGCGGCCGAGGAACACGAGGACACCGACGCGGTCGAGGTGACCGCGGAGGACGTCGCGGCGGCCGGGAACGACACCTCCGGGGAGACCGCTGAGGACACCGACGCGGTCGAGGTGACCGCCGAGGGCATCGCGGCGGCCGGGAACGAGGCCTCCGAGGCGGAGGGAGCGGACACGGAGTCCGACCAGCCCAGCGCGACCAACTCCCGGCAGGTGAAGCAGTGCCTGATCGACGAGTTCGTGATCTTCGACTACACCGACGCCGAGCAGGACCGGGAGTCGGCGTCCACCGCCTCCGGCGACACCGTCGAGCAGCCGCTGAGCCGTGACCAGCTGACCGACGAGCAGCGCGACGAACTGCTCGCCACCGTCTGGTACCACGGCACCGAGAGCGAGAAGAACGCGGCCACGGACCACTGCGCCGACAGCCTCGACATGCAGCGCTCCGAGATCGAGTCCGTGCTCGCCGAGATCGCCGACCTGATCGCCCAGCTCGTCGAGAGGGCCCAGGCCAGCCTGACCGAGGGCATGGAGGAGGTCGCCCACACGTCCACCGAGACGCACACGCCCGGCCCGGGCGAGGCCGGCGGCCTCGAGCCGATGGACGACGCGGAGTGGGAGGAACTGTGGGACTCCCTGCCGTGGAGCTTCGAGTTGGAGGCACCGTGACGCCACCGGGTCCACGGAGGCTGTGACCCGGCCGGAGCGGAACGGTACGCGGCCGTGGGCCGATGACCGGCCGGGGTGGAGGGTCTGCGACCGGGCAGCATGAAGCGGGCGGGGAGTGAGCGCCCCCAGATCAATGGTGGCCCGGGGTTGGGTCGAGACGCCAGCCCCGGGCCGCCGGCCTGTGGACAGAGCTCCGCGGACCGGTTTCCTGGGATACGGTCGGCTCGACGCCCGTTCCCGTGACCGCCGCCACACCCGCGCGACCACGCGGTGCCCGCCCGGGGTCCGTCGAACCGGGCGGGCCGCCCCCTCCGAGGAGAGCCATGCCCCGTTTCACCACGCGCCCCCAGCTCCGCGGCGACTTCGGTATGGTCGCCTCCACCCACTGGCTCCCCT
>NZ_ANBC01000330.1 GCF_000341125.1 Nocardiopsis lucentensis DSM 44048
AACGCGGCGGCAACGCCTTCGACGCCGCCGTCGCCGCGGGTTTCACCCTCCAGGTCGTCGAACCCCACCTCAACGGGCCCGGCGGTGAGGTCCCGATCCTCCTCCAACCCGCCGGAGGACCCCCGCGCGTGCTGTGCGGCCAGGGGGTCTCCCCCGCCGCCGCCACCATGGACGCCTTCGCGGACACGGACCTCATCCCCGGCAACGGCGTGCTCGCCGCCACCGTCCCCGGAGCCTTCGACGCCTGGATGCTGCTCCTGCGCGACCACGGCACCATGACCGTGCGCGACGTCCTCGACCACGCCATCGGCCTCGCCGAACGCGGGTACCCCGTCCTGGAGCGGATCGCCGGCGCCGTCACCTCCCTCAGCCCCGTCTTCACCCGGCACTGGCCCGGGTCCGCCGAGGTCTACCTCCCGCACGGCTCCGCGCCCAGGCCCGGGGCCCGCCTGCGCAACCCCGTCCTCGCCGACACCTACCGCACGATCGTCGCCGAGGCCGAGGGGGCCGGTTCCGACCGTGAGGCCCAGATCGAGGCGGCCCGGCGCGCCTGGTCGCACGGGTTCGTCGCCGAGGCCGTGGGGGCGTTCCTCTCCACACCCGTGCCCGACGGGTCCGGGGTACCCCGCCAGGCCCTGCTCACCGCCCAGGACATGGCTGACTGGAGCGCCACCTTCGAGGATCCGGTGAGCGTCACCCACGGCGTGCACACCGTGCACAAGACGGGTCCCTGGGGCCAGGGGCCGGTCATGCTCCAGCAGCTGCGGATCGCCGAGGCCCTGGGCACCGGCCACGACGTCCGCGAGGGGATCAGCGCCGAGTTCACGCACCGGGTGACCGAGGCCGCCAAGCTCGCCTTCGCCGACCGGGAGGGCTGGTACGGCGACCCCGACCACGTCGACGTACCGCTCAAGGAGCTCCTCTCCACCGACCACGCCGCCCGACTCGCCGCCCTCGTCGACGACCGGCGGGCCGCCCCGGCGCCGCGCCCCGGACCGGTCGCCGGGCGCACCCCCTTCACGCCACCCGTGTACGAGCCCGGCACGGCCCCCGGCGACCGCACCACCGGTGAGCCAACGGTCGGCGCCATCGGCGCCACACCGGCCGATCAGCGCGGCGACACCTGCCACGTGGACGTGGTCGACGCGCACGGCAACATGGTCTCGGCCACCCCCAGCGGCGGCTGGCTCAGCAGCTCACCGGTCATCCCCGCCCTGGGCTTCCCGCTCGGTACCCGCGCACAGATGTTCTGGCTCGACCCCGCCTCCCCCAATGCCCTCGCGCCCCGCAAACGGCCACGCACCACCCTGTCCCCCACCCTCGTGACCCGCGAGGACGGCCAGGCGGTCCTCGCGATCGGAACACCCGGCGGCGACCAGCAGGACCAGTGGACGTTCACCGCCCTGCTGCGGATCCTCCACGGAATCGACGACCTTCAGGAGGCGCTGGACACCCCCATGTTCCACACCAGTGCCTTCCCCAGCTCCTTCCACCCGAGGGAGACCGTCCCGGGACACCTGATCGTCGAACCCGGGGTCGGCGAGGACGTCATCGCCGACCTGCTCGGACGGGGACACCGGGTCGAGGTCACCGACGCCTGGACGCTCGGCCGACTGGCCGCCGTGGCACGCGACCCCGACACGGGCGAGCTGCGGGCCGCCGCCGACGCCCGGGGGGCGCAGGGGTACGCGGTGGGACGCTGAACGGGAGGGGAACGTCGCCGAACACCTGGGCGAGGGCCGAACGACACGTGATCGGCGTGCGCCGCGAGGGGGCGCCCGGCCGTGCGGATCCCCTTGCCAAATCGCGCGGGCACTGCTTATGTAGACCCTGTGCGACGGGCCCCGGCGCTGATCCGGTCGTGTGCCCTCAGAACTCAATACCACCGAAAACAGGGTTCGTGCACTGACTCCCCCTCCCTCAGTGACGGCCCTGTCCCCCTCCTGAACCGAGGCCTGCCTTCCCCTCCCGGCTGGGTTCTTCGGACGAGGAGAGACGAGCGGGCCGTGGTGCCACCGGCACGGTGACACCACGGCCCGCTCTCGTCTTCCCGTGGCGGGCCCGCGACCTCAGGTCCGCACCCGCACCGCTCCGGCGAAGTTGGTGGTCCGCACCTCGGTGACCCGCACGTTCAAGCCCGTACGCGGCGCCTCCAGCATCATGCCGTCGCCCAGGTAGATGGCCACGTGCGAGATGTAGTCGGGTGCGGTCGGGTCCGAACGCCAGAACAGCAGGTCACCGCGCTGGGCGTCCTCGAAGTCGACGCGCTCGCCGGCGTTCCACTGGTCGTGGGTGACACGGGGGATTTCCACACCCTCCTGGAGGAAGGCCCACTGGAGCAGCCCCGAGCAGTCGAAACCGCCCTCCGGGGTCTCACCGCCCCAGACGTAAGGCACACCGATCTGGCCCTCCGCGTGCGCGATGACCTGCTCGATCACCGAGGAGGGGACGGCCTCGCCGGGCTCGGCGGGCTCGGCGGCGTCGGCGACCAGCTGAAGGGAGGTCTCCTCCCCGAGGGCGTCCGACAAAGCGTCGTAGAGCGCCCACAGGTCGGCGTCGGGGGCCGAGACCACCAGCGCGTTGCCCTCGGGCATGCCCAGTTCGGCGGCGCGCTCCCGAGAGATGAGGGCGTCGATCCCGGCGATGCCGGAGGTGGCGTGCGTCCACACCTCCAGGTCCACCTCACCGCGACCGCCCGCGACGCTGACCTCGCTGCCCAGGTCGAGTTCGCGCTCGGTGCCGACGGTGTTGGACAGCGCGATGCGGCCCTCGGCGACGCCCTGCCAGATCTCATCGGACTCCGCCGACGGCCTGGGGGCGTGGTTACGGAAGCTGGAAGGGTTGACGCCCAGCACGGAGGTGGGCTCTCCATCGATTCCGACGCGCGCGGCGTCCACGGTCAGGACGTGCTCCACGCCCTCGATCCCGCGGACCGCGGCGACCACCTCACGGGGCAGGCTCTCGGGGGCCACGGCGAAGTACTCGACGCTGCGGGCCTCCCGGAACGGGGCCACGCGGGCGTCGCGCCGCAGCGCTTCGGCGTCGGCGACGTCGGGAGCGGGGGTGGGGGTGGGGGTGGGGGTGGCGGAGCCGCGGGGGTCGACTCCGCTGGTGTTCCGGTGGCCTTCGGCGAGCTGTTCGGCGATGGGAGGCCGGTCCTCCACGATCGGGTCCGCCCACGCGGGGGTCGCCCCGAAGGCGGTGAAGGCGACCGCGAAAGCGGCCGTGGTTCCCGCACATGATCTGAAACGGCTCCGCACGGGGGGATCTCACCCTTTCTGTGTACCGCCGGGAGGGGTGGGGGTACCCCTGGGGTAGCGGGCTGACGGTTGCGTCCGCGTCCAAGAATGGGTGCAGGCGGGTCAGTTTGCAAGAAGTCCACGCCGTCCGTTACCGGACGTGTGACGTCGCGTGTCCGGATTCACTCAGCGTCGCGCGTAGTCCTCCGTGACGACCGTGTCCAGGGGGAAGCGGACCGGGGTGTCTCCGAACAGGATGGTCCTGGTGCGGGCCTCGGCCTCGGCGACGGCGGCGAGCGTCTCCTCCGTCAGATCCCGGGGGACGTGGAGGACGACCTCGTCGTGGACGAAGAAGACGATCCCGGCCCCCTCCGGCAGGGACGGCAGACGCTGCCGCAGCGCGGCCAGCAGGACGAGCGCCCACTCGGCGGCCGTGGCCTGGACGACGAAGTTGCGGGTGAACCGACCGTGGGCACGACGACGGCGGTCCCCGTCGGGGCCGGACACGGCGGTGGACCACGCACGCGGGGCGGGCGAGGTCCGGCCCAGCCACGAGCGGACGATCCCACCGTTCTCGCCGGTCCGGGCGGCCTGATCGACGTACTCCAGCGCTCGGGGGTAGAGGCGTCGCATGGTGCGCAGCAGGGGCGCGGCGTCGCCGGAGGTCTGGCCGTACATCGCCGAGAGCATGCCGATCTTGGCCCGATCCCGGTCACCGCCCACGTGTACGGCCAGCCGGGCGTAGAGGTCCTCCTCGGCGGCCGCGGCCGCCAGGGCGTCATCCCCGGACACGGCGGCCAGGACGCGGGGTTCGAGCTGTCCGGCGTCGGCGCGCACGAGCACCCAGTCGGGGTCGGACCGCACGGCCGATCGGACCGCCCTGGGGATCTGGAGGGCACCGCCGCCCCGGGTGGCCCACCGGCCGGAGACGACACCGCCGACCA
>NZ_ANBC01000331.1 GCF_000341125.1 Nocardiopsis lucentensis DSM 44048
AAGCGGGAGAGCTCCTTGTAGCGGAGCAGGAGGGGGACCACGGGGTGGTCGACGCGTTCCAGCACCCAGGAGCGGGTCGACTCGACGGGATGGCCGATCCACGCCATGGCCCGCAGTACCTGGGCCGGCGAGTCGGGGTTGACATCGCGCCCGACCGCGCCGCTGATGCGCGCGGCGAGCTCGGCCAGGACGGCGGGTCGCTGCCCCGTGTGCGGCCGCGGCCCCAGCAGCTTCGTGAGGACCTCGTCGTGGACGTCGGGCCGCCAGGGCAGACCGTCGTGGCTCATCTCGGCCGCGGCCAGACCGCCCGCCGACTCCACGGCTGTCAGCAGGCGCATCCGTCGGGGGGGCGGTA
>NZ_ANBC01000332.1 GCF_000341125.1 Nocardiopsis lucentensis DSM 44048
CGGTAGCTCCGCGATACGGCGCAGCTGGTCGTCGTGGACCTCGGCCAGGGCTGCCAGCCGGTCGGTTCCCGGGGGCAGCGTGGACCGGTCGGCCTCGAACAGGGCGGGCTGCGCGGCGGCGCCCTCGCCGAGGGGGCGGACCGGGTCGTCGGGCACGGGAAGGTCGTGCAACCGGGCCCAGGCCGCGCCCAGGGAGTGTGCCTCACCGTGGCGCGCGTGGTATCCGAGCAGGAGCGCCTCGGTCAGGGCGACGTCGTGGCAGCGCGCGACGCGCACACCGGATCCGACCAGGTCCGGATAGACGTCCTCGCTGGCCGACCAGACCCAGCGCGGGGGTTCGGGTCGCTCGTTCTCCGCCCGCCGAACGGCGTCGGCGAGATCGGGGACGCGGCGGACCGGGCCGGGGACCGGTTCCAGTTCCTGGAGCCAGCCACCGCCCTCGCCGTCGGCGACCACCGCTATCCGCATGGTTCCACTGTGGCCGCTGACACCGACAAAACCCCCAAAGAGCAATAAAAGCCATGGATATCCCACCGGTTCCCCGCAGGGCGGCCGGTGAACGGGGGGCGGGCCCGACACGGCGAAAGCCGGCGCGGACCGAGGTGTCAGCGTCCCGGCCGGACCACGTTCTCGAGCGGCTCACCCGCGGCCCAGCGGGCGAGCTGCTGGTCCATGAACGCGCGGGCACGTGGGTAGAAGGCGGCCGACCCGCCCGCGACGTGCGGCGTGAGGAACACCCCCGGCGCCTCCCACAGCGGGTGGTCGGCCGGAGGGGGCTCCGGGTCGGTGACGTCCAGGGCGGCCCGGACACGTCCGTTCTCCGCCAGCAGCGCCGCCGTGTCCAGGACCGGGCCGCGGCCCACGTTGACCACGAGCGCGTCGTCCCGCAGCAGGGCGAACTCCCGGGCGCCGAACAGGCCCCGCGTGCTCTCGGTGAGCGGTGTGACCAGGACGACGACGTCCACCCCCGGCAGGAGGGAGCGCAGTTCGTCGACACCGTGCACGCGCTCGTCGGGACGGGCCCGGCTGGCCACACGCACGACCTCGGTCTCGAAGGGCAGCAGGCGGCTCTCCACCGCCTTGCCGATGCTGCCGTAGCCGACGATCATCACGCGCGAGTCCGCCAGCGACCGCAGCGGCGCTGCGCCCCAACGGTGATCGTGCTGGTCGAGGGCCCACCGCGGCAGGTCGCGCTGGGCGGCGAGGATCAGCGCGAGGGCGTGCTCGGCGGTGCTGGCGTCGTGCAGACCGCGCCCGTTGCACAGCGTCACGTGGTCGGGGAGCAGGCTCAGGACGTGCTCGTAACCCGCGGACACGAGCTGGACGACCTCCAGCGCGGGCATCCGCGCGATGATGTCGAGCCGTTCGTCGACGCCCTGGGTGGAGGGCGCGTAGGGCACCTGGTAGAAGGTCACCTCGTCCAGACCGGACTCCGGTGCCGCCCCGCCGGTGTACAGGTCCACGCCGCATGGGTCGGGGGCGTTCACCCGGTTCTGCTCCCACTGCACAAGTGCTCGGCCGCCCATGTGGCACTACCCTCCGCTCCACCGCGGCGCGCCCCGACGAGCGCCTCGGACGCGCTCCCGGGAACACGCCCCAAGGTCCGTGTCACGCGCCACCCTAGGGCATCCCCCACGAACACGCCCTGGAGCGGCGGCGGTGGGCTCCGCCCACGTCACCCGGTGAACCGTGCCAGTTCGTAGCAGGCGATGGCGGCCGCCGCGGTGACGTTGAGCGAGTCGACGTCCCGCTCAGCCATCGGGATGTGCACCCGCGCGGTGGCTCCCTCCAGCCAGCGCGAGGACAGGCCGTCGCCCTCGGTCCCCAGCAACAGGCCGACCCGATCGTCAGGGTCGAGTGCGGACATCGCGTCGCGCAGCGGCAGGGACCCCTCCCCCGGGGTGAGGGCCATGAGATGGAAACCGGCCGCCCTGAGGGTGTCCAGCCCGCCGTACCAGTCATCCAGCCGTGTGTAGGGCAGGGTGAACACCGCGCCCATCGAGACCTTGACCGCCCGCCGGTAGAGCGGGTCGGCGCAGCGGGGCGCGAGCACCACGGCGTCGACGCCGAGTCCGGCGGCGCTGCGAAAGATCGCACCCACGTTGGTGTGGTCCACCAGGTCCTCCAGCACGACGATCGTGCGTGCCTCGGCGAGGACGTCGTCGAGCCCGGGCAAGGAGCGGCGGTGGAAGGCGGCGAGGGCGCCCCGGTGCAGGTCGAAGCCGACGAGCCGCTGTGCGGTCTCCTCACTGACCACGTAGAGCGGGGCGGTGGAACCGGCGACGACGTCGTTGAGGGCCTCGGCCCGGCGTTCGGTCAGCAGGAAGCTGCGCGGCTCGAACCCGGCGGCGGCCGCGCGCCGGATCACCTTGTCGCCCTCGGCCATGAAGAGCCCGTGCTCGGCCTCCAGGTGGCGGCGCAGGTTGACGTCGCGCAACCGGGTGTAGTCGGCCAGACGGGGATCGGCGGGGTCGGTGACCCTGATGACGCTCATGGAGGACGATTATCCCAGTTCTCCGGCTCGGGATCCCCGAGGACGCCGTCCGGGCCGCCTCAGCTGATCTGCTCGGTCAGGGGACGCAGGCGCTGCCAGCGCGCCTCCTCACAGGAACCCGCCCTGGTCAGCGTCGTCGAGATCTCCTGTCCCTCCCAGGTCCCCTCGATCGTGGCCCGCTGGGGACCGTAGACCTGGTCGGTGCACACCGTTCCCGCGCGCACCTCGGTGAACAGCTCCTCGGTTCCACCGGCGGTGGCCGTGCGCGCGGTCGCGTCGCCGTACCCCCCGGCCCCTCCCGTCCCACCGCCGAGTTCGGCGGCCACCTGGGCCAGCTCGGCGCAGACTTCGGGGTCCTCCTCCAGGTCGCCGGTGCAGTTGAGGGTCTGCACCCACGCGCGGTCGCGGTCGCTGACCTGGATACGCAGCTGACCGACCGGTCCGGTCTCGGCGACCTCCTGGGGACCCTCCGCGATCGGACCGACCAGGTCCGGGCTCATGGCCGACGCGGCCTGCACGTCCTCCGGGGGCAACAGCGACGGGCCCGCGAGCACCGCGTAGGCGAGTGCCCCGGCACAGCAGGCGCCGGTGAGCAGGGCGGTGCCGAGCGTGCCTCGGCTCCGGTGGTCTCGGTGCTGTTGGGACATGCCATAACCCTCGGGGGTCGGTGGTCACACGGACGTCCGCGACACGGAAGGGAAAGGGTCTGCCGCGGGGGACGGGAGAGGCCCAAGCCTATCCGTGGGGTCGGAGTACTTCTGCGGAGAGCACGGTAACAAAGAGGTCTCCGTCCACCGATCGGACACAGCGGTCCCGCATCGATGCCCGGCCACTTTCGCTCCGCCATTACCAGCGAGTAAGGTCCTGATGAAGTTCCGTTCGTCACATTCGGCCGGTCGGTTGTGATTCGTCTTGTGTGACGCCGTTCGCCGCACGATGGTTCACGTCCTCTCACGGACGCCCGACAGCGCGGCGCCGCGCGGGCCCACCTGCCACCGGGTTCTCCGGCGATACCGTCGGGGAACCGCGCCCCACTACGCCCCGGAGATCCCCGTTGCCCAGTGGACGTCACCGACTCCCCGCACCGACCCGGTCCGCCGCGCGCCGAGTGGCCTGGTCACCGTTGGGGTTCACCGCCGCCGCCGTCGCGGTCATCGCCGTCGCGGCGATCGCGATCCCGATCGGGCTGAACGCGCTCGGCTGTGGCGACGTCCGCTACCTCCGCGTGTCCGCGACGCAGAGCATCGCCCCGGTCCTGCGCGCGGCCGCCACCGAATTCAACGACGAGGAGCCCAGCTACGGGGACGACTGCGTGTACGCCCAGGTCGACGAGATCGCCCCGCACCGCATCATGACCGCGCTGTCCGGTGGCCGGGGAAGTGACTCCACCATCGCCCCCCACGTGTGGGTGCCCGAGTCCTCGGTGTGGGTCGAGCTCGCCCGCGTGTCCGAAGGCGGCACCCACAGCATCGAGACGGACCCGCCCTCGCTCGCCAGTTCACCGGTGGTCATGACCGCCCCCGTGGGCACGGAGGGCCTGCCCGAGCCGGGGGACGCCAGCTGGACACTGGTCCTGCCCGGAGAGCGCGAACCGGAGCGCCCCCTGGTCATGGTCGATCCCAACCGCGGCGCCGACGGTATGGCCGTCATGCACGCGGTCCGGCGCCACCTGGGCACCGGGGACGACGCCGACACCGCCATGACCGACTTCGTCCGGGACGTGCAGCTGGACAGCGCGTTCGGCGAGATCGACCTGGCGACCTTCTTCACCGGCTCCCCCGCGGCCGAAGAACGAATCGACCCGGTGATCGTGGTTCCGGAGCAGGCGGTCGCCTCCTACAACGACGAGCGCGCGCACTCCGCGCCGGAGCTGGCGGCCCGTTACCCCACCGAGGGCACGGTCAGCCTCGACTACCCCTATGTCACCGCCACCGACGACTCCGCGCTCCGGGCGGCCGCCGCCGACCTGTACGAGGTCCTGCGCGGGGACGAGCACCGCGAACACCTGCGCGACCTCGGCTTCCGCGACCCCGGCGGCAACACCCCCAGCTCTCTGGAGGCGCAGCCCTGGGACGTTCCGGAGGAGCCGACCACGCACGACGACCTCACGGGGGACGCGCTGCTCGCCTCGGTCACGGACTGGAACCGGCTGTCGATGCCCAGCCGCTCCCTGGTGCTGGCCGACACGTCCGAGAACATGGCCCAGGACCTCAACGGCGGGCCCAGCCGGATGGAGGTCGCCCAGCGGGCGGCCCTGCTGGGGCTCTCCCTGTTCCCCGACGAGACCGACATGGGCCTGTGGCTGCTGTCGGACCAGTACGGGCGCCAGGGCCGGGACGAGGCCGCCGAGATGCGCCGACTGGGCGGCTCGGCCGGGAGCGACGACATCACCAGGCGCCAGGAGCTCATCGGCGTGGCGGAGGAGATCGCGGTCCGCGGCGGGGAGTCCCGGCTGTACGACAACATCCTGGACGCCTACGACCAGGTGCAGGACAACTACCACGAGGACAAGATCAACAGCGTCATCCTGCTCACCGCCGGCCGGGACGACGGTTCGAGCGAGATCTCGCACGCGGAGCTGGTCGCGGCCCTGCAGGACCGGTTCGACCCCCAGCGCCCGGTCAGCATGTTCATCATCGCCTTCGGGGCACAGTCCGAGGAGGCCGAACTGCGCCAGATCGCGGCCGCCACGAGCGGTTCCCTGTTCGTGACCGACGATCCTGACGAGATCGGAGACATCTTCCTCAGTTCGATCTCCCGGCGGTTGTGCGTACCGAACTGCGATAACTGACCATCGAGACCGGATCCCGATTCCGAACGGACGCGAGGCGATTGCGATTGGATATCGGATCGGTTTTCCGGACGAACCGTTTCAGGATGCCCTGCGATGACCGCTCCGTCCGAATCCCCTGGCGTGACCGGGAACGCGACGCCCATCACAGCGAACGCCTCCCCGCGCAGCCCCATCGGGCCGACCGGTGTGGTCCGCACCCGGCCTGACCGGCCCGAGTACTGTTCCGACCAGTAACACCCCACAGGTCGGTCTCCCCACCGAGCACCGGACGTGCGCAACCGACCTGTACCAGGCACCGACCCCAACCCCCCGTCCGTACACCACCCCGTGAGGAAAGCTGTGGGACGTCACCGCGGAAGATACGCAGAAGAGCCCTACCCGAGACGGGAACGGCGCCGCCGTGGACGCGGCGGCGCCTTCGCCGCCCTGGCCGCCGCACTGGTGATCGTGCTCGGCCTGGCCGCCGCGGGCGNGGTTCGCAGATCCGGCTGGACGTCGCGGTCAGCCCCGAACTGGCCCCCGCCCTCGACTCCCTGGCCGCGGACTTCAACACCCAGGAGAACACCGTGGACGGACGGTGCGTGCGCGCCGACATCCGCCAGGTCGACTCCGCCAACGTCGCCTTCGGCATCACCGGGGCGGGCGCGACCATGGGCGACACCGACTCGGACGTGTGGATCCCGGACTCGTCCGTGTGGCCGCGCCTGGTGCAGAGCCAGTCCGGTGACGCCGTCATCACCGAGACCGGCACGTCCGTCGCCCGCTCCCCGCTCGTCCTGGCCGAACTCACCGAGTTCGCCGAGGAGGACACCCAACGCAGCTGGACGGACGTGATCCCCACCGCGGCGCCCGGCGAACAGGGCAACCGCACCGTCCGCGTGGTGGACCCCGCGCGCAGCTCGACCGGGCTGGGCACCCTCTACCTGCTGAACGGAGCCCTGGAGGAGGACAGCCCCGACGAAGGCACCTACAACGCGCGCATGACCGCGGCCCTCCAGGCACTGCACCAGGGCGCCTCGCCCGATGAGGACGCGGCCTTCCTCGCCCTCAGCGGCGGGACCGAGGAGGCCCCGCCCGTGATGGTCATGTCGGAACAAGCCGTGTGGCGCTACAACAGCGCCCACCAGGACGCCACCGCCCAGGCCAGCTACCTGGAGGGCGGTACCTACTACCTCGACTACCCCTACGTGGTCCGCAGCGAGGAGGGCGACATCACCCGCGCCGCGGAGGTGTTCCGAGGCGCCGTGCGCGCGGACGAGGCCCGGTCGACCCTGCTGGAGCACGGCTTCCGCGGCCCCGAGGGCGAGGTGGACGACTCGGTGCTGACCGAGGACGTCGGCTTCCGCGCGGAGGCGCCCGACGAACTGGCCAGGCCGTCGGAGGGGTCGGTCACCGAGCTGATCCGCACCTGGAACCAGCTGAAGATGGACTCGCGGGTGCTCACCATCGTGGACGTCTCGGGATCCATGCTCGCCGAGGTGCCCGGGACCGGGATGACCCGGATGCAGGTGACCAGCGCCGCGGCCACCGAGGGACTCCAGATGTTCACGCCCACGTCCGAGCTCGGGCTGTGGCAGTTCTCGACCAACGTCAACAACAACCTCCACTACTCGGAACTCGCCCCGATCCGTGAACTCCAGGCGACGAACGAGGAGGGGACCCCCCAGCGCGAGGTGCTGGCCTCGGCCCTGTCCGGGCTGGCCCCCCTGCCGCAGGGCGACACGGCGTTGTACGACACCTACCTGGCCGCCTACCAGGAGATGGCGCGTACCTACCGGCCCGACAGGACCAACGTCATCCTCATGCTCACGGACGGGGACGACGACAACCCCGGCGGTCTGGAACTGGACGAGCTGCTGTCCCAGCTCGAGGACGTGGCGAGCCCGTCGCGCCCGATCCCGATCATCACGATCGCGTTCGGCCCGGACGTGCAGAACCTGGAGCCGCTGCAGCGGATCGCCGCCGCCACCGNCGAGATCGGTGAGATCTTCCTCCAGGCCTTCTCCCTGCGCATCTCCGAGGACGAGGAGGAGTAGCGGGCACCCGGTACCGAAAGGTGACATGACCCTGTCCGCGTGAGGAGGGGCTATGGACTTCTCCGTCGTCTTGGCGTACTCAGTGGAGGTCCGGACCCGTCCGGGCGCCGCCCCGGTCGCGCGGTGCCCGGACGCACGACGACCGGATGGGGAACTGCCATGTTCGACGCGTGGATGCCCGGTGCCGAAAGGATCGACGGCGGCACCGCCCCGGGACCCTCAGGGATCGGCGCGCCCCGGGCCGTGTGGACGGTGACCGGTTCCGGCCCCGACGCGTGGTCGGCGCGTGAGGAGGCGCTGCGGCTGGTCGAGGAAGGGCGGTCGGTGCACCTGGTGTGGAACCCGTTCACCGGTGAGGTCGTGCAGTCGTTGGCCGGCACCCGCCGCAGCCGGATGCCGCTGGGACGCACGAGCCGGTACTCGCTCCACGTCGACCACGGGCACGAGGGTCGGGTGTGCCTCACGGTGGCGGTGGTCGCCCGGTCCGAGGAGCCCTTCACCAGCGGCCCGATGTGCGGACTGTCGCCGATCCTGGCCTGGTTGGACTCCTGGGACATCCCGCGCCGGTGGCCTGCCGGCCCTCCGGGGCAGGGAGGAACGGCGGTCGAGGAGCTGGTCCGCGCGTGGTCGCGCGGGGGCCACTTCGGCCACGACCAGGTACCCGGGTCGACGTCCGCCGGACCGGGAGCGCTGGACGGCGCCCGGCTGTTCGCCGGCCCCGCCACCGCCGAATCGGACCTTCGGTCACCACCGGCGCCGCGTCGGTCCGACCAGCAACCGTCGGCGGTCTCGTGAGGACCGCCGGATGGCGGGACCACGTGGTCGGGGGCGGAGGGATTCGGACTCCAGTGGTCTCTCCCGACGCGACGACCCCTTAGTCTGTCGGCCATGGGTGGAACTATCGAGCCGGGTTGGTACGCGGACCCGCACGGCGACGCGCAGACGCTCAGATGGTGGGACGGTAACGCGTGGACGCGGCATACCCGTTCACTGAGCGAACTCCAGGGCGGTTCCGGTACCTCGGACGAGGATGAGGCCGCCACAGCACGGTTGGACGGACGGGAACGCGACTCCCCCGGCGACGAGGACGAGGGGACCGTGCGACTCGGTCCGGCCTCCGCCCCCACGCCGGTGGACGACGAACCCAGCACGATGCGGATCGACCCCTCCTGGGTCCACGCCCCCGGAGCCTCCGCCACCCCGGCCCCGGTGGACGAGGACCCCGGCACCGTACGCATCGACCCCTCCGTGATCCGGAGCGCCGCCGAGCCCGAGGACGAGGTGCCCACGGCGGACCTCGGCGGAGTGGACGCCACGACGCGGGTCGCCCCCGAGGACCTGCCGGGGCGCGGTGGAGACGACGAGGAGCCGACCGCGGATCTGGGCGGTATGGGCGCGACCATACGGGTCGACCCCGCCGACCTGCCCGGGCGTGTCCAGCAGGACGAGGAGCCGACCGCGGACCTCGGCGGAGTGGGCGCGACCATGCGCGTCGACCCCGCCGACCTGCCCGGAGCGGGTACGGACGAGGACGAACTGCCGACCGCCGGCCTCAGCGAGGACGAGCTTCCCACCTCGAACATCACCGACGACGCGATCGACGACACCCCGCGCACCGCCGTGTTCGACCCCAACACGATCGGGGAGACGCCGGGCACAGCGGTCTTCGACCCCGATGACCCGATGTTCTCCGGAGGCGCGGGCGAGGCCGGAGAGCCGGACGCGCGCAAGGGCAGCCGGTTCAACCGGTTCCTCGGCAACCTGAAGGACGGGTGGGCCGACCTCAGCGAGGAGCGCCGCGAACAGCGCCGCAAGGCCGCTGAGGAGGAACACGCCCGCAAGGAGGCGGAGGCCCGGAAACGAGCCGAGGAGGCCGCCCAGGCCCAGGCCGCGACGCCCACCGCGCGGGCTCCGGAGGGTGAGCCCCCTCAGCAGGCCGCCGAAGGGCCCCGCCAGGTCCAGGAGACTCCCCCCGAACAACCGCAACCCGGCCAGGAAGGCGCTTCCGGCCCCCAACAACCGCAACGGCAGGCGACGGGACCGCAGCAAGCCCAGGGCCACCCGGGCCAGCAACAGCCCTACCCGCCCTACCCCGGCCAGCCGTCGGGGCCCCAGCAGGCCTACCCGGGCCAGCCGTCCGGTGCCCAGCAGGCCTACCCGACCGCGACGCCCCAGCAGTACCCGACACAGCCGCCGCCCTACCCCGGCCACCCAAACCAGCACGGGTACCAGCAGCCCCCGAACGCACCCCAGCAGCCGTACCCGGGACCGGGACGCGGTGCTCCGCCCCCGCCCTACGGGTACCCCCAGCCCGGCCCCTACCAGCAGCAACCGGGATACCAGCAGCCCCCGAACGCTCCCCGGCCCGGCGGATACAACGCTCCTCCCGGCTACCCGCCGCCCGCGGGGCAGAACGTACCCGGCCGCCCGCCGCAGGGCGGCCCCGTTCCACCACCGCACCAGATGAACCGTCCGCCCCAGGGCTACCCTCGCCAGGGACCGACGCCGTACCCGCCCCCGCCGGGGCCGGGCCAGCCTCCCATGGGCGGTCAACCTCCCCAGGGATCCCCGGGACAGCCCGGCACCCCCCGGCGCCGACGCTGGGGACGACGCAAGGGTTCGGACGGTCGCGGTCAGCCGCCGCAGCGCCCCCACCCTCCGCCTGAGGCGAAGCGGAAGAGGAAGGGCGGCTGCGGATGCGGCTGCACGACCTTCCTCCTGATCGTCCTGGTCGTCGCCGTCCTGGCCTACCTCCAGGTCTCGGGTTCGTACGACTGGATGTTCGACGTCATGAACATCGGCTTCCCCGGTCAGTACGTGTGGAGCTGACCAACGCCGTCACCAAGGGCGGCCGGACCGGTCCGGCCGCCCTTCGCCATCCCCACCACTCCCGGCACGGCCTAAGCTGACCGGTATGAATGACTGTCTGGTGTGGATCGACTGCGAGATGACGGGGCTCGACCTCGAACGCGACGCGCTGATCGAGGTGGCGTGCCTGGTCACCGACGGTGAGCTGAACATCCTCGACGAGGGTGTGGACATCGTCATCAAACCGCCGCAGGCCGCACTGGACCAGATGGGTGACTTCGTCCGGGACATGCACACCACTTCCGGCCTTCTGGAGGAGCTGGACAAGGGCGTGTCCCTGGAGGAGGCGGAGGACCGGGTCCTCGAACACATCCGCCGTTACGTGAAGGAGCCGCGCAAGGCCCCGCTGTGCGGCAACTCGATCGCCACGGACCGCACCTTCCTGGCACGTGACATGAAACGCATCGACGAGTTCCTGCACTACCGGATGGTGGACGTCTCCTCCATCAAGGAGCTTCTGCGCCGCTGGTACCCGCGTGTGTACTACGCGAGCCCGGAGAAGAACGGCGGCCACCGAGCCCTCGCCGACATCACCGAAAGCATCCATGAGCTGCGGTATTACCGCGCGGCCGCGTTCGTTCCCGAACCAGGCCCCAGCTCCACCACGGCGCGCGCCATCGCGGCCGAGGTAGCGGAGGGCGGCACCGGTGTGTCAGCCCGAGAGAAGGCCGCGGATCGCCGAAACGCCGAAAACTGATCGAAGCAGTGCTCAGAGTCCGCTAAGATTCTGGATGTACGCAAGGCCGCGAGGCCGGGCGGACATGGTGGGTGTAGCTCAGCCGGTAGAGCACTTGGTTGTGGTCCAAGAAGTCGCGGGTTCAAGTCCCGTCACTCACCCCAGAGCCGACAAGGCCCTGACCAGCGCAAACGCGCGACGGTCAGGGCCTTTCGCGTTGCCGGGGGTGCACCAGCGGGTGCACGGCGGTCAAGAATCGCCCGGCGGGTGTGCACCACCCACCCCGTCACTCACCCCCGCGTGGGGGACATCCGGCCCCCACAGGTCCGCGCGGAGCCCGCCGTCACGGGCCGGTGGGCCTCTGGACATCGGACCCCAGGTCCACGATCACCTGTGCTCCACCCGACCGGAGGTTGACCAGGGTGATCGTGGCCCCGATCACACGGGCCTGGCCGAAGGCGATGGTCAGCCCCAGTCCGTGCCCACCCGTGGCGTCACCCCCCTTGCGGAAGCGACTGGGCCCGTCGCGCAACAACTCCTCGGAGAAGCCTGGCCCGTGGTCGCGAATCGTGATCCGGGGGCCGTCGACCTCCACCTCCACCGGCGGGGCACCATGGGCGCGGGCGTTGGCGACCAGGTTGGCCAGGACACGCTCCAGACGCAGCGGATCAGTGCGTACGACGGCGTCGTCGCGCACGAGGACACGAACGTTCGGGTCCACGCCTGTGGCCCGGCGCACGGTGAACTCGCCCAACGCCACCTCGGCCGGGTCCGGGCGCTGGGTGGCGGTGTCCAAACGCGCGACCTCCAGGACGTTTTCCACCAACGTGCGCAGAGCGCGCGCCCGGTCCCGCACCAGTTCCGAGGGGCGTCCCGGCGGCAGAAGGTCGGCGGCGGTGGACAGGCCGGTGATCGGGGTCCGCAACTCGTGGGCGATGTCCGCGGTCACCCGACGTTCGGCGTCCAGACGGCTCTGGAGCGCATCGGCCATGGCGTCGACGGCCCGCGCCAGATCGGCGGCCTCGTCCCGCAGACGTCCGCCGACGGCGTCCTCCACGCGTGTGCCGCGTTCTCCGTCGGCGACCCGGCGGGCCGCGATCGCGGCCCC
>NZ_ANBC01000333.1 GCF_000341125.1 Nocardiopsis lucentensis DSM 44048
GCTCCCGCGCCGAGCGCGATGACGGTCAGGCCGCCTGTCACCAGGACGCGGTCCAACCGCGCCAGATCGTCCAAGCGCGGGCGGTAGGTGGAGCGCAGGGACAGGATCCGATCCTCACCGACGGCGGTCGCGGCCCAGACCGCCCCGCCGTCGTCGTCGGGGCCCACGTAGGTGGCCGTCGCGCCGTTCTGGACGCCGACGCGCAGACCCGCGGGCAGGTCGGGATCGTGCAGGCTGCTGCCCAGGGTCGGGCGACCGTTGCGCCGGTACTCCTGGACCGCCAGTTCGAGCCGGTCGGTCTGGAGCCGCCGGGCCTCATCGGCCTGCTGGTAGGCGTAGGCGAAGTGCACCGTCAACCCCAGGGCGAGCGTGACGAGCACGCTGACCAGCGTGATCGTGATGGTGATCTGCCACCGCAGGCTCATCAGGGCTGCCCGGTGAACTTGTAGCCGAAACCGCGCACCGTCTCGACGTACCCGCCACCGATCTTGGTGCGCAGGCGCTGCACGTGGACGTCGACGACACGGGTGTCCCCGCCCCACGCGTAGTCCCACACGCTCTCCAACAACACGTCCCGGCTGAGCACGGTCCCGGGCGACCGCGCGAACCGCAGCAGCAGGCGCATCTCGGTCGGGGTCAGCGCGACCGGTCGGCCCGCGGACAGGACCCGTACGGCCTCCGTGTCGATCTCCAGGCCGCCGAACCGCAACGGACCCCGACGGTCCTGGTCCGCGGTGGCCGGGCGTTCGGTGCGGCGCAACACCGCCCGAATCCGTGCGGTGAGCACGGCGCCGTCGAACGGCTTGGTGACGTAGTCGTCGGCGCCCGCCTCCAGCCCCACCACGATGTCGACGGGGTCGTCGCGGGCGGAGAGCATGATCACGGGGACGAGGCTGACCTCGCGGATGCGACGGCACAGGCTCACGCCGTTCATCCCGGGCAGCATCACGTCGAGCAGGGCGACGTCGGGGCGCCGGGCGTGGAAGACCTCCAGACCGGTCCTGCCGTCGGACGCGACCGCCACACGGAACCCGTCGCGTTCCAGGCTGAGCTGGGTGGCCTCCCTGATGACGTCGTCATCCTCGACGAACAGTACGTGCGGAGCCTCCACGGCGTGTCCCTCACTCCCCGGCTTCGACGAGCCGCTCCCCGGCCCATTCGAGCATCGTGCGCTCGGTTCCCTGCGGGCAGGCAGAGTCATCGGCCCCCCACAGGCCGCGGTCCACGAACAGGCCCGCGTCCCCGTCGACGTCGACCCGGCTTCCCGCCGACTCCGACGAGAAGACCCGCTCGCTCCGGTCGGTCCAGAGCCGGTAGACGTAGGAGGCGATGTAGGGGTTGCAGGCCGGAGGGGCCGAACAGTCCTGCACGTTGACGATCACCGCCCAGACGTCGGTGTCGGGGATGCGGAGGTACTCGGTGTAGACGGGGTACCACCCCCGCGACCACGCCTCGTCGCCCTCCCCCTCGCACGGCCAGGCGAGGACGTCCTTGACGCCCTGGTCGACCCCGGGGTCGTCGCGCAGCACCTGGACCGGGTCGACGCTGACGGCCTCGCCCCCACGGGTGCCCTCTCCAGGGGAGGGCGTGGAGGGAAGGGGGGCGCCGTCCGAGGCGGGCACCTGTTCGATCCGCACCCCGGTGTCGACCGGCCCGCACGCGGTCACGGCGAGCGCGCACACCACCGCGGCCGGGGCCGCGCCCGAGATGATCTTCACGCCGTCGATGCCAGTACCGCTCGCCGTGCCGTTACACGATCTACGGCTCTCCGACGGGACAGCGCAACACGCTCTCGGGGGGTTCGAGAAACCCGCTTCCTAGCGTCGGCCCATGGACATCCCATCGCATCCTTCCCGGGCCCTGGCGGTCAGTGTGGCCTGCGTGACGTTCCTGGCGGCGGCCTGCGGCGTCGTCGGCGCCGAACTCCGCTCGTCGCACCGGGCCGCCGGGGCGGAGGAGGGGCCGGACACCGGTGTCGTGTACAGCGTGCGCACGACGGACCCCGTCGTCTTCCTCACCATCGACGACGGTGCCGCGCGCTCGCCGGAGATGGTCGACGTGCTCGTCGACTCGGGAATCAGCGCCACCCTGTTCCTGACCGACGGCTACGTCCGCCAGGACCCCGATTTCTTCCGGCGGCTCAGCGAACGCACCGGTTCGACCATCCAGAACCACACACTCGACCACCCCGACCTCGCCGACGAACCCCCCGACGAGCAGCGCCGGCAGATCTGCGCCACCTCCGACTCCTACGAGCGGGAGTTCGGCCACAGACCCGCCCTGCTGCGGCCGCCCTACGGCAGTTTCGACGACCACACCCTGCGCGCGGCACAGGAGTGCGGCATCGACGAGGTCGTGCACTGGAGTGCGGAGGTCCGCGAGGGCCGAATGGAGTTCGCGGCCGGGGACCGGCTCCGCCCGGGCGACATCGTGCTGATGCACTTCGGGGAGGACTTCGCCGAGGACGTCGCGGAGTTCGCCGCTCAGGCCGACCGGGTCGGCCTGAGCCCCGCGCTGTTGGAGGACTATCTGTGAGGGACGTAGCGGGACCGGCCGCGAGGCGTCGGCCCGCGCCTCGGTCTGGCCGACGGCGAGATCGGCGCCCCGCCCCCGGCCATCGGTCCCGTCGCCGCGTCGACGATCGTCCGCGCGTCGTCAGCGGCCGACGGCGTTCAGGTAGCGGAGCACCGCGGCGACGCGCCGGTCCGAACGGTCGTCCGGGGCCAGGCCGAGCTTCCCGAAGATGTTGCGGATGTGCTTGTGCACGGCTCCCTCAGTGACGGTCATCCGCTCGGCGATCGCCCCGTTGCCCAGGCCTTCGGCCATGAGGGCGAGCACGTCGCGCTCACGGGGGCTGAGCCGTGCCAGGACGTCGTCGGCGTGCTTGCGGGCGAACAACTGGGCGACCACCTCCGGATCGATGGCGATCTGCCCGCCCGCCACCCTGCGCAGGGTGTCCAGGAACTGGTCGACCCGGCCGACACGCTCCTTGAGCAGGTAGCCGATACCCGAGGTCCCGCTCTCCATCAGCTCCGTCGCGAAGGACTGCTCGACATAGGCCGACAGCACCAGGACCGGCAGACCCGCGCGGATGTCGCGGGCGCGTACCGCCGCCTGGACGCCCTCGTCGGTGTAGGTCGGGGGCATCCGCACGTCGATGATGGCGATGTCGGGTTCGTGCTCGACCACGGCGTCGAGCAGCGTGTCGGCCTCGCCGACGGCCGCGCAGATATGGAAGCCCTCGTCCCGCAGCAGGGCGGCCATCCCCTCCCGGAGCAGGGCGTCGTCCTCGGCGATCACGATCCGCACGGCAGCTCCACCCAGATGTCGGTCGGCCCGCCTCCGGGGCTGTCCACGGTGAGCACGCCGTCGTGTGCCTCCACCCGGCGCCGGATTCCGACCAGGCCGGTCCCGGCGCGCTCGTCCGCGCCTCCCCGCCCGTCGTCGTGGATGTGGATACGCAGGACGTCCTCCTCTTCGCTGACCCGGACGCGGGCGTGTCCGGCCCCGCTGTGCCGAGTGACGTTGGTGACCGCTTCGGCGACGGCGAAGTAGGCCGTCGCCTCGATGGACGAGGCCAGGGGCCCCAGACCGTCGACCTCGACCGTGCAGGGAACCGAGCAGCCCGTGGCCAGCGCGCTGAGCGCCCCTTCCAGATCATGGCTCTCCAGGGCCGGTGGGAGGATGCCGCGTACCAGACCGCGCAGTTCGGCGAGAGCGTCCTCGGCCGCGGCCTGGGCTCGCTCCATCGCCGCCTCCGCTCGCTCCGGGGCGGTCCTCAGCGCCCGCCGTGCGGCCCCCAGCTGGATGATGACGGCGACCAGGCGGCTCTGCGCTCCGTCGTGCAGGGATCGCTCGATCCGGCGGAGTTCGGTGGTGTGCGACTGCAGGGCGGCGGCCCTGGTGGCCGTGAGTTCGGTGATGCGTTCGTGGAGGACCACCCGTGAGTGCGGCCGCAGCAGTCGGCGGCCGGGCCACGACTGGAGCCAGGCCAGGATCGGCTCGATCCCGAAGGTGATCGCCCCCCAGCCCACCCCCAGCATGCCGACGGCCAGGGCCGCGTACCAGTCGTGGGCGGGGACGCCGATGGATGCCCCGGCCGCGTCCGGGGGCAGCAGCCACCACCACAGGGGGAAGGTGCCGTCCCGGACCGCGACCACCGGAAGCAGGACCCCGAGAAGGCCTGTCAGGAGTCCCAGCGTGGAGTGGCAGGACAGCCAGACCAGGTCACGCCGGACCTGGACGTCGTGGACGAGGGCCCGGAACGCGTCGACGGGGGTGGTCGGGGCGTCGGCCGACGCGGGTGACGGCACCGGCGGCCCCCAGCGGGTGAGGCGGTGCCGTTCCCGGTTGGCCACCGTGCGTAGCAGCCGCAGGGCCGAGGGCAGCAACAGCAGGCCGACGCCGAGCGGGCTCGTGAGGAGGACGACGCCGAGGACCGCGAGGGCGAACAGTGCCATCAGGGCGGTGATCAGTCCACCGGCGAGGCGCTCCAGGCTCAGGAACACGTTGTTGAGCCCGGTCACCACCAGTTCCCGGAACGGCCTGGTGTCGTTGTCTGCGGGGGGCATGCTCACTTCCTGGCCGAAGCCGAACCGACGCAACCCTACCGGCGCGAAGCGCCCGCCGGATGGGCGGCCCGAAGGAGTACAGCCTGCTATACCCCGACTGTTCAGCGTGCGGGATCGTCCCGCGGGGGGTCGGGATTCTAGTGTCGTACCCGTCCACGGCGAGGATCACTCGGCCGTACGGACCCGTCCCGACCGCTGACTCCGGATCCCCAGGAGATACCAGATGAGTGACCCCTACCGTTTCGCAGAGAGCCCGGGCAATGCTGGACGGCGCCGTGACGGCGCTCCCGCCAGGCGGGGCCGACACACGGTGCGGGCCGTGCTGTGGCTACTGATCATCCTCGGCGCCACGGCCAACGCGGTCACCTCCCTCGGCGGTTTCCACCCGATGATCAGCGTCGGGTTCGGGCTTCTGACCGTCCTGTTCATCGTCCTCCTGGTCATGCACCATCTGCGTCACCGCAGGTAGCCCGGCACCAAGAAGAAAGAAAAGAACAACCCTTCGCCTCCTTCGAATCGCATACACCAACCGCCCGGCGGCACCGGGCGGTTTTCTTGTTTTCTCCGGACAAGTTCGGCCAACCGAAGGAACGATTCATCGCACCATCCCATCGAAACATTTCCGAGAGCAACCCACGCGGTCGGCATCAGACGCACAGGCCAGACGAAGTGACTTTATCGATTTCTCCGATCTTTCATTCGATCCGCCACCCAAAGGGCCCCCAACACAACGACAGCGCAACGCGAGGCACACCCGCAGAACGGTGAGCCAGTCCCGGAAACACCCACCGCGGCCCAAGACGGATCATCAGAAGCGATAAACAAGGCGAACCGCCCGGTCACCACCCGTTCCCGCTTCACGTACGGTTCGGTCCCCAAGGTCTTCAGCGCGGCGCTCGGCCCGCCACCGGCTCCG
>NZ_ANBC01000334.1 GCF_000341125.1 Nocardiopsis lucentensis DSM 44048
ACCAGGGCGACGGGCAGCCGGACGCTCTCGGGGAGGTGTTCGGAGGCGGCGATGGGCGTAGGACGCGACCACGGGATCGTGGGTGACCACGAGGACCGTCTGGCCCAGCGCGACGGCCGTGCCCCGCGACGGAGACAGCGCCCGCGCGCCGGTGCGGGAGTCCAGGGCGCCGGTGGGATCGTCGGCCAACACCAGGTCGGGGCGGGTGATGAGGGCGCGCGGCGGCCCCGCCGGCCTACTCGGCGGCCAGGGCCCGGCGCAGGTCCTCGTAGGCGGTCAGGACGCACCGCTCAGACCGGTCTCGTGCGGGATCCGCTGAGCGGGCCGTGGCGGCGCTCCCGGACGGGGTGGGCGGCACACAGGGTGCGCGGTCCGGGGGCGAGCCCGGCGGAGTCCCCGGTACGTGACGGGGCCTCGTCCAGGACCTCCGCCGCCCGGCCGGGGGGTGCTCCCGGAGCAGTCGGGAGCCCTCGGCGACGAGTCGCTCGAAGGCGTGGGCGTCGAGCTCCCCAGACGGCACGTCCAGGCGGTACCCGCCGCCGTGGGCGACCGGCCCGTCACCCATGCGTCGGGGCGGGGCAACCCGTGCCGCGGACCCCCGTGTGACCGGAAGCGGTCAGCGCCGCACCCCGGGAGAACCGCCCAGCTCAGGCCCTACGCCCCGACCCGGTTCCGTCGTTCACGCAGGTGGGCGGGGATTGTCCTGCCCGTCCGGGCGCTGTTAGCGTCCTGCCTGCCCGATCACCATCCGTGACCGGACCCGCGAGCTCCCCGTCCGCCCCTCGGGGAAGACCACCGCGCCCGGACAGCGCCGTCCACTCCCCCGGCGGGCC
>NZ_ANBC01000335.1 GCF_000341125.1 Nocardiopsis lucentensis DSM 44048
CCAGAGGGTGGGTGGCGCGGAACCGGGACAGCGGGAGTGCCTCCGACGAGAGTGGAGTGGGTGTGGACAGCGGTTCGCGTTCGAAGGTCACCCGCCGGCGCCCGCGCGGTCGGCGACCGTTCGGTGTCGGCGTGGCCACGGGGTTGGCTCTGCTCCTGGGTCTGGGAAGCGTGCTCCAGGAGGTCCCGGACCTCATACCGGGCGGTGACGGCCTGATCGCGGCGGCGCTCGCCGTCCTGGGCGGGGGCGTGGCGGCCACCGCCCAGGCGATGCTCGAACGGACCCCCAGCACACCGGACCCAGCGGAGGAGCCCGCTCTGCGCAGGCGGCTGCCCCCTCCCGTCGAGTACTTCACCGGTCACTCCGACCTCATGGACGAGCTGCGACAGGCCTTCGACCGCTTCCGCCCCGCGGGCGCCCGGCGTCTGCTCCGCCGCCCGCGGCGCCCGCACCGCAGCCCGTTGGCCGTGGTCATCACCGGTGAGAGCGGCACCGGGAAGAGCCAGCTGGTCGCCCAGATCGTCGACGAGGTCTCCGATCGCTTCCCGGACGGCAAGTTGGAGTTCGAGCTCTACGGCGGCACCGACCCCGAGGGACCCACGACACCCCGTCCCGCCAGGCGGGGTCTCCTCAGCCGCGGCTGGCCGCGCCGACGCTCCGGTGACGAGGTTCCCCACGACATCGAGACGGGCGCCCCCGTCCGCCGCGGGCCTCGGCGGCCCGAGGACGTCCTCGCTCAGATGCTCACCGAGATCGGTGTCCGTTTCCCCGAGGACGCCGACCTGGACGAGCTCAGCGGACTGTGGCGAACGGAGACCGAGGAGCGCAGGTTGCTCATCGTCCTCGACAACGCCGAGGACCACGCCCAGGTCGAACCGCTGCTGCCGCTCGGGCGCGGCTGCGCCGTCCTGATCACCAGTCGCAACGGTTTCCCCGACGCGCCGCACACCATGCTCCGCCGCCGCCTGGATCCGCTCTCCCCCGACGAGGGTCTGGAACTACTGATCAGACTGGTGGACGGCTCCACCCGCCCCCTCTCGGAGGCCGACCGCGCCGCCCTGCCCGACCTCGCCGCCGCCTGCCACGGGTTCCCGATGGCCATCTGCCTGTCGGCCACGCAGATCATCCAGGAACGCGGTCCCAGCGCCGCCGACCAACTCCGCCACATGAAGGACCCCGTCCTCTGGCAGACACTGCCCGGCCCGAAGGCCATCGCCTCCTCACTCGCCTCCAGCCTGCGGCGCTGTGAGCCCCGCGAACGGCTACTGCTCAACCGGCTGGCGGGTGCTGGCCTGACCACCTTCACCGCGTGGTCGGCCGCCGCCCTGCTCGGGGTCTCGGAGGACGAGGCCAAACCGCTCCTCCTGGAGATGAGCCACCGCCACCTGGTCACCTACCTGTACGAGTCGGGCGGCTTCGACCGGTTCCAGCTGCACGACCACGTCCGGGACACCCTGCTCCTGACGGGTCCGCACGTACTCGGTGTCCCCGACGGGGAACTGGCGGACTGGTCTCGGGAGGAGCTCGAACGCGCCGTGGAGCGGCTGCTGCTCGCCTTCGACCGGGTGGCGGCGGAGGCGGCGCGGCGCGCCGCCCCGCACGAGTGGAGTTTCGGCGGCGCCCTGCCCGGACACGGCGCCCCCGGGGACGATCCCTGGGAGCCGCGGCAGTCGGGTCTGCCCGCGTCGACCGACCCCATGGCCTGGCTGGACTCCGAGTACCGGGGCTTCGAGGCCTGCTTCCAGTGGACGCGGCCCGGGGGCGGCCCCGGCTCCCGGGCCTCCCAGGCCAGACGGCGGCGGCACGCGCGAG
>NZ_ANBC01000336.1 GCF_000341125.1 Nocardiopsis lucentensis DSM 44048
CCACACTCGTTGGGAGGCCATGCGGGAGGCCACCTGGGAGGCCGCCGCGCTCGCCCTGGAGATGGGCGACCCGTTCGCCTATGGTGTCTCCCAGCTCGACCGCGCCGAGGTGGCCAGCGGCCACGGCGACCACGACGCCGGACACGAACGCGCCCTGACCGCGCTGTACGTCCTGGAGCAGCTCGCGGGGGTCGACCCACGCTGGTCGGCACGTGCGCGGCGCTCGGTCGGGGTGAACCTGTACCGGAGCGGCGACCTGGACGACGGCCGAGCCGAGATCGAGGAGGCCGTCAAGGTCTTCGCCGAACACGACGACCGCTGGTGGCAGGTCCGGGCGCTGTGCAACCTGGCCGAGGTCGACCGCTTCCAGGGGCACCTGGAGCGCGCCTACGACTTCCTGGTCCTGGCGCAGGAACTGCTCGTGGGCTCCCAGGACGTCCCCGAGCAGTGGGCCCGGGTCCAGTTGCAAAAGGGCGAGGTGCTGCGGCTACGCGGGTTCGCGCTCAACGCCTGGTTCGTGTTGGAGGACGAACGGGAGCGGATCGCCCACCTGCCCCACGGCGACTGGTACCACGCCCGCTACCTGCGTTCCCTGGGCCGTCTGTCCACCAACGAACTCAACCGGGAGGCCGGGGCGTGCGAACTGCTGCTGAGTCCCGACCGCGGACGTGAACGGCGACGGCTGACCGCGCGCGACCCGCGATGGCCGAGCCGGCAGCGGGCCCGGGTCGCCGAGCTGTTCGTCGACGGTGACGAGGCCTACGCCGAACGGTTCGCCGAACCGCCGCCCCCGTCCGGCCTGTTCCGTCGGCGCCCGCGGGTACGGGACGCCTGGCAGGCTTCGGAGCAGATCTCCCGGTTGCTGGCGGCGGAGCGGGCCTTCGCCCAGCTCGGTGACGCCTGGGGACGATGGCGCACGTGCCTGGTGCTGGGGGAGACCCGGATGGCCCAGGACCGCGGGGTCGGCAAGGAGGAGATGTTGCGGGCCGCCGCGGGCTTCCACGAGTTGGGCGACAAGTGGTGGCATGCCCGCGCGCACCGGCAGGCGGCGGAGGCGCTCCAGCAGGCCGGTCGGTTGACCGAGGCCGAGGAGCTGGCACGGGTCGCGGTCGAGGGGTACGGGGGGCTGCGCCACCGTTCCGGACAACTGCGGGCGATGAAGCTGCTGGCCGCGACCCTGACCGACCGCGACCTGCTGGAGGCGTGGCGGACACTCAGAAAGGCGGCGGACCTGGCGGAGGAGGGCGTCCGTCTGGGGGTGGTACCAGACTCGCTGCTCCAGGAGATCCGGAACCAGCTGAGCGTCACCGAGAACGGCCTGAACTACCCCCAGGGCACGAACCCCGCCCCGGGCCGGGAGCGGTCGGAGGGACGTCGGGGGGACGCCTCGGGCGGAGAGGGCCCGGCCGGTCCCGACAGCTCCCGAAACCGTGAACGGGGAAGGGAACACGGACCCCGGAAGTCCATTGGGTGAACTCCGGACTGAGGTTGCGCCAACGCCCACCGTGTCGGCTTTGTCCACAGTGAAGGCAACGGCAACATAACGGAATGCGCCCGAACCTCGTGTGGCGTCCGACGCCACGAACCACCCCCCGGCCGAGTGACGGGGCCGGACACACACCGCCCGCGGCCGCGCCGGGCGGCCGCCGGTTCCGCCCCGAGGTGCAGGGGTTGCGCGCCCTGGCCGTGCTGCTGGTCCTCGTCTATCACCTGGACCCCCGTCTGCTCCCGGGCGGCTACGTCGGCGTCGACGTGTTCTTCGTGATCTCCGGTTTCCTCATCACCTCGCTGCTGTACCGCGAGGCCACCGGAAAGGGCCGTGTCGCGCTCGGCCGCTTCTACGTGCGACGGGTCCGACGGCTGCTGCCCGCCGCGACGGTCGTGCTCGTCGCCACGGGGGCCGCCTCACTCGTCCTCCTCCCGCTGCCCCGGCTCGCCGACACCGCGTGGCAGCTGGTGGCCTCCGCCGCCTACGTCGAGAACCTCTACCTGGCCGACCAGGCGGTGGACTACCTGTCCGCCGAGGCACCTCCCAGCCCGGTGCAGCACTTCTGGTCGCTGTCGGTCGAGGAGCAGTTCTACGTGGTCTGGCCACTGCTGTTCGCCGTGTGGGCCCTGGCCCGGCGGCGTCCGCGCGCCGGTACGGGGTTCTTGGTCGTGGTCCTCGGCGCCCTGTTCACGGCGTCCCTGGCCGCCTCGGTCCTGCTGGCCGTGGAGGGGACGGCCGCGGCGTACTTCCTCCCCACGACACGGGCCTGGGAACTGGCCGCCGGAGGGCTGCTCGCCGTGGGGCTGGCGCGGGGCGGTCCGCCCTCCTGGCTCAAGCTTCCCTTGGGATGGCTCGGGCTGGCCGCCATCGCCGCGTCCGCCGTGTTCTACGACGCGGGCACGGCCTTCCCCGGATGGGCGGCGGCCCTTCCCGTCCTCGGCGCCGTCGCGGTGATCGCGGCCGAGGACTCCCCCGGTCGTCCGGCCGCGTCGGCGTTGCTGAGCACGGCCCCGGCCCGCTTCGTCGGGGACGTGTCCTACTCGCTGTACCTGTGGCACTGGCCGCTCATCATCCTCACCCTCGCGGTGACGGGGCGCGAGCGGTTGGGGGTGCTCGACGTCGTGCTCGTGGCCGCGCTGTCCCTCCTCCTGGCATGGGGCACGAAAGCGTGGGTGGAGGATCCCGTGCGCGACCGCGGCCTGGTGCCCGACGGGCGCCGGGCACTCGTCGTCGCCCTCGCGGGGCTGCTCGTGGTGAGCGCCGTGGCCGCCGCGGGCCTGGTGCGGGTGGAGCGTTCCGGATCGGTGGTGTTCGATCCCGCCGTGCACACGGGGCCGGCCGCGATCGACAGGCCGGTGCCCTCGTCCGGTGAGCTCATGTACCCGACCCCGCTGGACGCCGCCGAGGACCTGCCCGCGGTCTACGACGACGGCTGTCAGGCCTCCCAGGACGACACGACTCCGGACACCTCGTGCGTCTACGGTGTCGAGGACGCCGACCGGACGGTCGCGGTCGTGGGCGACTCGCACGGCGCGCAGTGGATCCCGGCGCTGGAGGAACTGGCGCTGGAGCGCGGCTGGCGGCTGGTGGTGTTCACGAAGTCCGCGTGCGCGTTCACGGACACACTGACCACGCGGGGGGAGGCACAGCCCTACGAGGAGTGCCGGACGTGGAACCGCGCCGTGGTCGACGAACTCATCGACCTGCGTCCCGACATGGCGATCACGAGCTCGTCGGTGATGGCGGACCCCGCCGACGCCGTGTCTTCGGGGGACGCCCAGAACATGATGGCCGAGGGCATGAGCCGGCTGTGGGACCGGGTGGGCGCGGCCGGGGTGGACGTGGTCATGATCCGGGACACGCCTCGCACGCGTGAGGACGTCCTGGAGTGTCTCACCGCCAACACCGACGACCTGTCCCGGTGCGACCGGTCCGAGGAGGAGGCCCTGGAACTCGACGACCCCCAGGAGAGAGCCGTCCGGATGATCGACGGCCACGCCGACCTCATCGACCTCAGCGACCGGTTCTGCGTGGCGGGCACGTGTCCGGCGGTGGTGGGGAACGTGGTGGTCTACCGGGACTCCCACCACATGACGGGCACCTACTCCCGGATGCTCAGCGCGGATCTGGGGGAGCGCCTCGACGCGGTGTTGGACTGACGCGAACGCCTGTCCCCGGCCCCGGGAGCGGGCGGATCGCCGTCCACCCGCTCGTACGGGCCGCCGTGGCGTGGGTCGTGGTGGCTCAGGGGCCGCCGTCGACCTCGCTGTCCTCGGTGGCCCGGAGGGTGTCGGCGGTTTCGGGGAAGATCCCGCGGAGGCGACTCGCGACCTCGGTGAAGCCGCCGCGCTCGAGGACGCGCACCTGATCACGCGCGAAGGCCGCGCGCTCGTCCGCGTCCTCGGCGGAGTCGATGAGGCCGCGGAGGATGGCCACCTGGACGTCCTCCTCCACGGGGTGGGGGCTGGGAGCGTCGTCGGCGGGCCACCAGTAGCTCTCGTAACCCTCGCCGTCGACGTCACTGCCCGGTCCGGGCGGCGGGGGCAGGTCGGGCCCGTCGAAGGGGGCGAGTTCCTCGTAGTCGGCGGCGTAGTCGGGCTCGTCGGCTCCCACGAGGTCGACCGACGGCGCGCGCAGCGGGGGCGGGAGCTCGGACAGGTCCTCCTCGGCCGCGCGGATCGCCTCCCGCAGCGCGCGGTCCTTACGGAGGGCGGCCATCCGGCACAGCCGTTCGACGTCCTCGTCCGGGAGGCGTAGCCGCACCTCCTCGGCCCACACGACGATCCCGGCGCCGGTGACCGCCCGCTCGACGGCCAGGAGCGCCCCCAGCTCGCATTCGGCCAAGCCGTGGTCGACGGGGGCGACCTCCCGTGCGAGCTCGGCCGCCCGGGTCACCACGGCGTGTACGGCCGGACCGGCGGGGGGACGCAGGCGCAGGTCCACGTGGCCGTCCCAGCGCCAGTGGACGACGGCGGAGAAGTCGAACCGGTGGTCCTCGACCGCGCTGGGCAGCGCGACCGTGCGCACCCGCGTGCCCGGAGCTTCGACGTCGGCGGACCCTCGTGCGGTGGGTACCCCTCCCCCGGGCACGGAGGCTTCCGAGGAATCGGGGCCGGAGACAGCCGCCCCGGAGGCGGCGAGGCCGGGACGGACCAGGACGGCGCCCACCACGAGGAGGACGGCCGGTATCCACAACAGGGTCCACGGAGATGGCAGGAGGTAGGCGACGACGCAAAGGACGGCGAGCGCGACCGCGGCGGCGACCAGGACACGCGGACGGAGGACGGGGGACACGTGGAACGTCTCCTCTCGCGGTACGGCGTCGGGAATCGGGCTCGCGACCGGGGGATCAGCGCGGTGCCGCCCCCGACAGTCTGCCCGAGTCCCTGACCGGTCGGGGCGGGAACGGCGCTCCGGCCCGGGTGTGGAGCGATACAGCGGTGCCCTGGACGCCCCGTCCCGCACCCGGAATCCGTCCCGTGTGCCCCCGCACGCCCCCCGGCGGGCGGGATGTTCGGGATCGGCGTGTCTCCGCGGCCGTGTAGCCCTGTGGTGTCATCGGGCGTCCGGCACCTGCCCAGGTCCGGTTGGCGGCTGACCCGGTCCCGTCGGGGGCCGCTGCCGCCCCGAGGCCTGCGGGAAACCCGGAGGAGCGTGCCCGCCGGGAACCGGTCCCGGCACGGTGCCGCCCCCGGACGGACCCCACCGGGGAGGGGCGGTGTACGGCTGGCCCGTGGCCCCCGGGGGTGCTCCGGTTCCCCGGGGAGCGCCGACCGGCGGCCCCGAAGTCCTTCCGCGGTCCAGGACGATCTCGACGACGCCGAACACCACCACCGCGAGGAGCACCAGGAAGGTGAACCAGAACCCCACACCGGTGGTGGTCTGGATCGTGGCCATCGACACGTCCACCTCGGCTCCGGACGACATCTCCTCACGGGCGCCCGCGTGGGTCACCGCCTGGTTGACGATGACGAGCACGAGCGCCAGACCCGAGGCCGCCGTGGCCGCCACCGAGCGCAGGAACGGTCTCGGCAGCACGGCGCTGGTGACGGCGCCCGCGACGACCAGGAGCAGCGGGAGCAGCGCGAGTACCCGGACCCCCGGCCGCAGGTCCTCGCGGTCGGCTTCGGAGAACTCCCCGGCCAGGGATCCGTCGATGCTCGGCAGGCCGTTGAAGGCCAGGTCGTAACCGCTGTAGCTGATGGCGAGGTCGCCCATCACCCCACTGCAGGAAACCGTGAAGAACGGCATGGAGAAACAGAGGAGGACAAAGGCGAGTCCGCTCGGGCTGATCAGTCTCCTGGGCCATGAGGTCGGGGACACGTGGATTCTTTTTCCTCTCATCGCCCGAACCCTCCGGGCACGCGTCAGGGGGTGGGGGCGGAGTGCGAGACCCCGCCCACCACTAAGGTGGCAGCCTTCACCTCCGCGATCAAACCGGCCTGTGGACAAGTGGATGGCCGGACCTTCGCGTGTTCGGCCTCTCCGCTCCGTTCCGGCCCCCGGAACAGTGTGCGAGCACGATCGGGTGAACCGGGGACGCCTCCCTCCGCGGGTGACCCGCACGTGCCCGACACCGTCCCGATGACCGCGGGTCCCCCTCCCTCTCCGGCGCCGTGCCCGAAACACCCCGCGAACAAAGACGAAGGGACCGTTTTCCAACGCCGGGCTCCAGGGAAACAGGAAAGCCCTTCAGCGGACGGTGTCCTCGCGCCTTCCCACGGCACCGCCTTTCTCCGATTTCGGTCGCACTTCTGGCCGGTTACGGCCAATGAACCGGCGCCCTCGCGAGGGGGATCATCCCAGGTCGAGACGTGCGTCCCCTGCCACCCCTACCGCGCGCGCGTATTCACCGCGTGAAACCCCGCCTCCGGGAGTATGCTCGTGCACGTCCCGGTCTTCTCCGGCCCCCTTCCGCCCCGATGGTCCGCCCGGCTCCCCCGGATACCGGCGCCGTCACGCGCGCCCTCGCACACCGTGGTGAAAGGCAGCATCGATGGAATCACCCGACGACGCCCCGGACGCCCGTCCGCCGCACCCGACGGACACCTCCGACCCGGTCGTCCCCGGCCCCGACGCCTCCGCCACGGTTCCCGTACCCGGCTGGGACCGGCTCTTCGCACGACTCACGGCCCTCGACGAACGTCTGGCCGGACTGGACGAGCGCGCCCGCCACCGCGAGTCGGTCATCGACCGGCTGCACGCCGAGAACCAGGAGCTCAAGTCGGGTGAGCGACGCGCTGTCCTCGACCCGGTGATCACCGACCTCATCCACCTGTACGAGCAACTCGACCGTGAGTCCTGCGGCCTGCGCGAGCGCGACGAGGGCCGCCTGGCCGACCTCCTGGCGAGCCTGGCCGACGACGCCCTCCTGGCCCTGGAACGGGTCGGAGTGGAACTCGTCGAGGCCGAGGCCGGCGACCCCTTCCAGTCCGACCTGCACCGCCCCCTGTCCACCGTCGACGACCCCGACCCCGAGCGCGCCCACACTGTCGCGCGCGTCGTCTCCCACGGCTTCCGCGACGCCGCCACCGGGCGAGTCCGCCGCAAGGTCCAGGCGCACTTCTTCCGGCACGCCGAACCCACCCCTGACCACCCCTGACCGGGAAGGGCCCATGACCACCTACGGAATCGACCTTGGCACCACCTACTCCTGTGTCGCCTCGGTGGACGACACCGGGCGCGCCGCCATCGCCAGGAACGCCATGGGCAACGACACCACGCCCTCGGTGGTCTACTTCGAGTCGGCGGACAACGTGGTCGTCGGCGAGGAGGCCAAGAACACCGCGATCCTTTTCCCCGAACAGGTCGTCTCCCTGGTCAAGCGGCAGATGGGCGAGTCGGCCGGTTACGAGTTCCACGGCCACACGCACACCCCGGAGACCATCTCCGCGCTGATCCTGCGCGAACTGGCGCGCGCCGCCGGGGAGCACGACCGCGGAACCGTCGAGGACGTCGTCATCACCGTCCCCGCCTACTTCGGTATCACGGAGAAGGAGGCCACCCGCAGGGCCGGGGAGATCGCCGGCCTCAACGTCCTGGACATCGTCCCCGAACCAGTCGCCGCCGCCCTGCACTACCAGAGCCTGGACACCGACGCCGGGGTCCGGCATCTGCTCGTCTACGACCTCGGCGGCGGCACCTTCGACACCACCGTCATCCGGGTCGAGGACAACGACGTCCGCGTGGTGTGCACCGACGGCGACCACCGCCTCGGCGGAGCGGACTGGGACGAGAAGCTCACCGACTTCCTACTGGAGCGCTTCGTCGCCGAGCACCCCGACCCCGACCCCGGCGGCGACGAGCAGTTCCTCCAGGACCTGGCCACGGCCGCCGAGCAGATCAAGAAGTCTCTGAGCACCCGCGAGAACGCCCGACACAACCTGCGGTTCGAGGGATCCGCCGTCCGGGTGGAACTCACCCGCGACGACTTCGAGGAGCTCACCTCCGACCTGCTCGAACGCACCCTGGCCATCACCGAGCGCACGATCGGGGCCGCCCGCGAACGCGGAGTCACCCACTTCGACGACGTCCTGCTCGTGGGCGGTATGACTCGCATGCCGGCCGTCGCCCGGACTCTGCGCGACCGGTTCGGGTTCGACGCCCACATACACGAGCCCGACCTCGCCGTGGCCAAGGGCGCGGCCCTGTTCGCTCTGGTCCGCCAGGTGAAGAACGTCATGGGGACGGCCGCCGACGGCGGCGACCGTGCGCGCCGGGCCGGAGAGGTGGCCGCCGCGCTCAACATCCCCACCGCTCAGGTCGAGCAGCTGGCGGACAAGTCGATCACCAGCGTCTCCCCGCGCGCGTTCGGTGTGAAGGTCGTCGACACCGACGACCCCGTCTTCGCCCGCGACCCCGACTCCGCACGCCGGTTCGTCAGCCACCTCATCCAGGCCAACGAACCCCTGCCGACCACGGCCCAGGACGGTTTCGCGACCGTGTCGGACCACCAGGAGTCGGTGGAGATCGACGTCTGGGAGCAAGCCGGTTCCGTCGCCTCCGAAGCGTTGGAGCACAACGCCCACATCGGTGACGCCCTGTTGTCCGGCCTGCCGAAGGGCCCCGCCGGCACACCGTTCCAGGTCGAGTTCCACCTCACCGAGACCGGTCTGCTGCGCGTGCGCGCCTGGGACCCCGCCAACGGGGGCGAGGTCGACTTCGACATCCAGATCGGCGGAATGACCGAGGAGAGCGTGGAGCGGGCCAAGAGCGCCGTCGCGATGATCCGCACCTCGGGGTGACATCCGGGCGGGGGACCGGGGAAGACGCGAGGGCGAAGGCGATACGAGAGGAGCGGCGGTAGGCGATGCCCTGGGACGGACAGGCCCGCAGACGGTACGAGGAAGAGGTCCTGGCCGCCGCGCGCGTGAACGGCGTCCCCGACGACCTGTTCACGCGCTACGGCATCGACGCCCGCCTCGAACAGAGGCTGCGCGCCTCCCCCGAGGAGTTCACCGACCACGTCACCGGGATGTGCGCCTACTGGCGGGGCCTCCAGGGCAAGCGCCGGGCCCTGCGCAGGGTCCTGGTCGACCTCGTGGCCGCGCACGGCCGACTGGACCGTGAGGGCGCCCTCACCCACGCCCACTTCCAGCGGGTCCGCCGTGAGGCCGTGGAGCGCGCCCGGCGGGAGTGGGCCGACATCGCCGGGAGCCTGACCACCGCGGTCCTGGACCGCGACACCCTCAGGTCGATGACCGGATCCGTGGGCATCACCGAAACGGAGGCCGAACGGACCCTGACCGACCGGGGTGTGCGGGTGGTCGACCACCTGCCCGAGCTACCCGCCGCACCGCCCATCCGCACCTTTCGCACCCTGCGCGACAACCTGCGCACCCGGGGCGTGGCCTTCTCCCCGATGGTGGTGTTCGGCGAGGAGCGCCTCGCACGGGGGTTCACCGTCCTGGACGGATTCCGCCTCAAGGGTGACGACGGCCGGGATCCCGGTGGGGAGAGCACCCTCAGCGACGCCGCGTTGACCGCCGCCGCCCGCCGCGTGCAGGTGGAAGCTCTGACCGACGGCAAGTCGGCGGCTGAGAACGTGCTCAGCATCCTGCGCGCGGGCGGTGACTCCTCCGTGCGTGACGCCCTCGTGCTGTGGGAGGTCGTCAGCGACCTGCGCGACCGCCCCGCCGCGCTCACCGAGACCGGCATGGTCAGGCACTGGGTGCGCCGGGGGTTGGACGAACACGAGGCCCTGCTGCTGGCCGCCGCCGTCCGCCGCAGCGACACCGGCGCCGACCCCGCGGCCCACGCCGAGCAGGACGTGCGTGCGCTGCTCGCCGACCACCAGTTGCGCCAGGCCCAGGCCGCCGCCGTGGACCTGCCCGGGGACCACGAGTTCCACGCCCGGCTGCGCGAGCGCGCGGACAGGGTCGAGGAACTCACCGCCGAGGCGGAGCGCCACCTGCGCTCGGACGAACGGGAGGAGGCCGCACGCGCCCTGGCCGCCGCCGTGGATATCGCGGCCGACGACGACGTGCTCGCCGCGCGGCTGGGCGAGGTGGAGCCGCTGCCGCCGCGCGGGGCCTCCGCCCGCGTGGACGGCCACCACGTGGTGGTGTCATGGCAGCCCAGCCCGAGTCTGGCGGGGTCGGTCACGTACCGGGTCGCCCGGCGGACGGGCCGTGGCGGGAGTGCCCGCGAGGTCGTGGTCGGCGAGGTGTCGGGCACCAGGCTGACCGACGACGGCATCCCGGTGGGCAGCGAGGCCCGGTACACGGTGGTCGCCGTACGCGGGGGACGCGGCGTCTCGACAGCCGTGTCGACTCCGGCGGGGATGATCCCGCCCGAGG
>NZ_ANBC01000337.1 GCF_000341125.1 Nocardiopsis lucentensis DSM 44048
CGCCGCCGCGGGGACTGGGTGACGGAGTCCTCGTGGAGACGGAAGGCGACGGGTTCCGCGACGGATCGGTCCGCGCCGACGTGGAGTACTACTACCGGGTGCGCGCGGTCTACCTGACGTCGAACGGGCAGGCGCGGGGGTCGACCGGGCTGGTCCGCCGGGCGTGTCCCGGGCCGCGTCCCGTCCCGGTAGGCGACCTGGAGGTGGCCCCCGGGGAGGGGACGGGCTTCGTCGCGTCGTGGACACCGCCGCCCCGGGGCCGGGTGGTGCTGCGGGTGGGCCCCCGGCGACCCTCGTGGCCCCCGGGGCAGGAGGTCGGCGCCGACCAGCTGGCGGGGTTCGGGCACGAGGTCCTCGCCGAACCGGAGACCGGGTCCGACGGCCGCGCGCGCCTGCCGGTGGGCCTGGGGGC
>NZ_ANBC01000338.1 GCF_000341125.1 Nocardiopsis lucentensis DSM 44048
CGTCCTGCCCGTGACGGTGGTCGGCGACCACACGGCGGTGGGTGAGCACGTGCGGATCACGGCCGCTCCCCCGGTCCGGGACCTGCGGGCCGAGCGGTTCGACACGTCCGTCCGGGTGGGTTGGACGTGGCCGGGCGAGGCCACCACGGCGGTGGTGACGTGGCGACCCGACACGCCGCGGGTGGACGACGACGCGCGGGGCCGCGCGGAGACCGCGGGAGAGCTGCGGCTGAGCCGCCGCCAGTACGCCTCCGAGGGCGGGTTCGAGGCCCGGGTGGGGCCGGGCGCGGTCCGGGTGTCGGTGCGCATCGTGGTCCCCTCGGGCACGGGGGAGTCCGTGAGCGCCCCGGTGACCGTCGCCGTCCCAGGCCGGGCGGTGCTCGACTACCACGTGGCGTCGGCCGGTCTGTTGGGCCGGGACCGTGTGGTCAGTGTGACCGCCGAGCACGCGTGTGACATGCCGGAGATCGCCGTGGTCCACGCGCCGGGTCCCGTCCAGCCGCACTCGGCGGAGCAGGGAAGCGTTCTGGCCACCCTGCCGTCCGGCCGGTTGGCGGCTGGCGAGTCCGTCTCGGTGCGGGTTCGACCGCCCAAGACGTCCGGGCCCGCCTGGCTGATGTGTTTCCCCCTCGGCGCCGACGTCCGGAGCGTGCGTCTGCGTCAACCCTCAGTGAAGGAGCTCCGCCTGTGATCTCGTTCGAGGGGCGCCGACTGGTCTGCCCGTACTGCTACTCCGGCTTTGGTGAGCGGGAGATCCGGTTCCGCTGCACCGGGCGGCCCGGCCCGGGGGGCACGCGTTGCGAGGAGGCGGAGGACGCCGCGATCCGGACGCACCTGGGGCGGCGCGAGCGGCTGGCG
>NZ_ANBC01000339.1 GCF_000341125.1 Nocardiopsis lucentensis DSM 44048
GGGGCCGCCTGATCGCCCTGGTCGGCGCGCGTGACACGGGCAAGACCGTGTTCATGACCGTTCTGATCCACGAGCTGATGAACCGGGTCGGCGCCCGCTTCGACGCGGCGGTCGGCGGTTCCGACGACCACACCCGGCACCGGTTCCGCTCCGACTACGAGACTCCGCTCTACGACGACGCCCGGCTGCTCGGCGCTACCCGCCGCACCGGTGTCACCCGCGAACCCCTGGTGTTCCGGTTCACCACCCGGAGGAGGGGGCTGGCGGGCACCCGCCCCCAGCACACCCACCTGTCGTTCTTCGACACCGCGGGCGAGGACCTCAACACCGAGGAGAGCGTGGAGACCAACCTGCGCTACCTCAACAGCGCCGACGGGATCATCCTCCTGCTCGACCCGCTCCAGATGGAGGGCGCCCGGCGGCTGGCCGCGTCCGGGACCCGCATGCCCACCGGGAGCGCCACGGAACACCGGCCGGTGCACATGCTCGAACGCGTCACCGACCTGCTCCTACGCAGGCAGGGCTCGCCCAACAGGCTGATCCGGGTGCCGATCGCGGTGTGCCTGACCAAGATCGACGCCCTGCGCGACCAGGTGGACGACGGGTCCCCGTTGCACCGACCCGAACCCGCGGGACCGTTCTTCGACGAGTCCGACAGCCAGGACGTGCACGCCCAGATCCAGCAACTGCTCCACCTGTGGGACGGCGGGGGCGTCGACGGGCACGTGCGCAACCACTACCGCAACGCCCGCTACTTCGGGATCTCGGCACTGGGCGGGAGCCCGGACGGTGAGAACCGCGTGCGGGGCGGGGTACGCCCCTACCGGGTGGCCGATCCGTTTCTGTGGATGCTCAGCGAGTTCGGGGTGATCCCCTCGCGTGACCGTGCCTGAGGGGCAGCCGACGGAAGGGAAGGGGACGCGCGATGGGTGTCGCCCAGCTGTACTACACCTCGTGTGAACACGGCCTGGCGGGCTACGCGGGATACCAGTTCAACGCCGCCACCCCGGGTGTGGACGCCCACGTCCTGCGGGAGGTGGAGCGCTTCACCGTCTACGAGCCGCCCCGGTCGGCCTCCCCCGACCGGGTGGACGAGCATCCGGTCAACCTCTGCTACGCACCGGACGTGGGTGGGAGGGCCGTCCTGAGCCGGGTGGTCTCCAGCGGCGCCGACCCCTCCGGACGTCCCGGCAACTACTTCGCGCACAGCCTGGTGGCCACGGCCGCGGTGGACGATGACCCGCTGCCCGCCGAGCTGTGGGGGGCCGGCTTCTGGACCGCGACGCCCGTCACCGACCCGGACCTGCCCGTCCTGGACCTCCCCCCGGGCCCGCTCGACCGCGAACGCTCCGACGCCTGGGTCCGGCGTTGGCCGTCGGCCCTGGTGGCGCGACTGCTCGCCGCCGCCGACGCGGCGATCGACGGCGGTCCTCCCCTGGTCCTGGTCGCCGACAGCGCGTCGGTCGCGCACTGGGTGGCCGCCCTGACCCACCTGCTGCCCCCCGCACGGGCGCGCGATCTGTCGTTCGCGACCTACGCCGCTGATCCGCACGACACGTTCGTGCACGTCATAGGGGTGCCAATGGACTCGGACACCGCGTCGCTGCGCGGGCGGTTCACCGTGTGCGACCCCTCCGCCGACCCGCCCGACGACCTACCCGAGCCCGCCCCGGAGACTGCGGCGTTGGCCGACCGGCTGGCGGATCTGGGCCCCAGGAAGGCGCTCGGGCTGTGGCGGGCGGCCGAGGTCCACTCGTCGGGGCGGGAGGCCTCCCTGGCGCAGTGGCGTCCGGTGGTCGCGGCGGCCGCGGTCCTGGACGGCGACGGGTCCCCCGAGGTCGATCTGCCCGCGGTGCGCGCGTGGCTGTCACGGGCGGTCGGCTGGTTGCCGCC
>NZ_ANBC01000340.1 GCF_000341125.1 Nocardiopsis lucentensis DSM 44048
CCCAACGCCGCCCCCCCCTGGCCGGAGCCGCCGGCGCCGCCCTGTGCCACCACGCCCTCACCTTCGGCTGGTGCCAACCCCTGGGAACCGGACGCGCCCTGCGCATCACCCCCCAAGGCGAACACGCCCTGACCGACCTGCTGGGCATCGACCCCCACACCCTGCGCTGATCACCCCACCGCCACAGCAACCACCACACGCTCCCGGTCCACCAACGCCCGCGCCCGAGACTCCACACCCCACACCCGCCCGGCCTCACCACCACGCGACCACACCTCCCCCTCGGCCTCCTCCTGCACCCGCCACACATCCACCAACGCCCCCGCCAACCGGTACCGGGCCACCACACCACCACCGGCCTCCACCCGCGCACACGCACGCTCACACACCGCCAACGCCGCCTCCACCCGCGCCGGACCCCGCCGATTGAGCACCACCACACACACCACGGCGCCCACCACGGCCCCCAACACCGTGGCCCACAACCGCTCCAACACCATCCCGTCCGTGGTCGCCCCCGGCTGAGTCAGACTCGACAACGCCAACGTCAACGGTGTCACCAGCACGATCGCGTACGCGTAGTTGGTCATCACCACCAACTCCGCGCCGATCTGACAGGCCACGATCAACACCACCGTGCTCCACACCGTGTGGTCGACCGCGAACACCGCCGCCGCCACCACGATCCCCGCGACCGTGCCCGTGGCACGCTGCACCGTGCGATGCCAGGTCGAGGACACGTTGGTGGCCTGCAACACCGACGCCGCCGAGACCACCGCCCAATACCAGTGCTCCACCCCCAGCACCGGCGCCAACGCCCCCGCCGCCAAGGCGGCCACCATCACCCGCGCCGCCGACACCGGCGCGGCCGAGGGCCACCGCCAGGCCCGCCCAAGCCGCCCGCCCCACCCGAGCGCACCCAACCGGGCCCCACGCACCCGCTCGGCCTGGGCGGCCAACACCGCCCACTCCTCCTCACCCGCCAACACCTCGGGCACCCGGGCACGACGACACCGCCGCGCCAACTCGGTGAACTCCGCGGCCGTGCGCGCATCGACCACCCGATCCCCCGACCCCGCCAACGCGGCGTCCGCGCGCGCCGTCAACACCTCCAACTCGGGCACCGCCACACGCCAACGCGGCGCGGCCACCACCACCCCCCAGGCCCGACACACCGCCGCCTCGGCGGCCCCGCGCCGCCCCAGACACGGGTCCCGCAGCTGATGGGCCACCGCCACCAGGGCACGCGCCACCACCAACCGCTCCGGCGCGCTCGGATGCACCAGCACCCCCACCGACGCCACCACCCAACACAGGGCGGCCGCCGCCGCGGTCACGGCGACCTGCACCGGTATCGCGCCCAGGCTCTGCGGAGTGTAGGAGCTCACCCCCGCCGCGAACACGAACATCAACCCGCCCGGCGGACCGAAGTCCCAGGCGTCGGAGACGAACTTGACCGCCGCGGCCACCACCGCCACCACCAGCACCGACACCCACGCCCCGCCGACCAGCGCCCGGGTCAGGGCCCCCACCAGCACCGACACCGTCAACGTGGCCCCCACCAGCGCCAAGACCCGACGCCGCCGAGCGTAGGTGTCATCGCGCGCGTACAAAGCCGTGAAACACCCCAGCGCCGCGTACGGGGCCAGGTCGACACGATCGATCCCCACCAACACCACCAGGGGCACGGCCACACACACGCCGGCGCGCACCGCCGTCACCGCGACGTTGCCGATCACGCGCCGCGGCCGCAGAGCACCTCCCAGACCCAACAGGCGCGCCCACCAAACAGAACCAAAGTAATTCACAAGTGAACTATATTAGTGTGGTCACCCGCCGCCCACACCCGGGGCATCCCTACCACCGGCCGTCAGGAACAGCACACCATGAGCGACGCCGTCGCCCGCTTCCGCGACGCCTGGGCCCACCAGCGCCCAGACCTGGACCTGTCCAGCATGGAGACCATCGGCCGCGTCCGTCGCCTGGCCTCGCTGATGAACACCATCACCGACGACCACCTCGCCGACAGCGACCTCACCCGCCCCGAATTCGAGGTCCTGTCCGCCCTGCGCCGCTCCCCCCAGGGTCTACGCCCCCGCCAACTCACCCGCGCCACCCTCTCCTCCGGCGCCGCCACCACCAAACGCCTCATCCGCCTGGAAACCGCCGGCCTCATCACCCGCACCCCCCTCCAACCCCACCGCCGCGAAGTCCAGGTCCAACTCACCCCCCAGGGCCGCGACCTCATCGACCGCCTCTACCCCACCCAACTCGACCGCGAAGCCGCCGTCCTGGCCCCCCTCACACCCGACGAACGCACCCAACTCGCCGACCTGCTGCGCCGCGTCCTGACCCCCATCGACCCCGCCTGAACCACACACCCCCCACAAACCCCCTGCCCCACCACCCGCAGATGGCATGATCCAACCCATGTCCGTACGCGAACTCGCGGTCCTGGGCACCTCCAGCGCCGTCCCCACCCGCACCCGCAACCACAACGGCTACTTCCTGCGCTGGGACAACCACGGCATCCTCCTCGACCCCGGAGAAGGCACCCAACGCCAGATGCGCCTGGCCAAACTCGCCGCCACCGACATCACCCGCGTGCTCATCACCCACTTCCACGGCGACCACTGCCTCGGCCTGCCCGGCATCATCCAACGCCTGGCCCGCGACCGCGTCCCCCACCCCGTCCGCGTCGCCTACCCCGCCGACGGCGAACAGTACTGGCGCCGCCTACGCCACGCCTCCGTCTTCCACGACACCAGCGTCATCATCAGCCAACCCCTCACCCCCGAGACCACCCACATCCCCGGGGACAAAGACCTCCACATCACCACCCTGCCCCTGAACCACTCCATCCCCTGCCACGGCTACCGCATCGCCGAACCCGACGGCTGGCGCATGCTCCCCGACCGCCTGCGCGCCCACGGCATCCACGGCCCCCGCATCTCCCAACTCCAACGCCAGGGCACCCTCACCACCGACGACGGACGCACCGTCACCCTCGCCGACTGCGCCACACCCCGCCCCGGACAGGTGTTCGCCTTCGTCATGGACACCGGCGAATGCGCCAACGCCGTCGAACTCGCCCGCGGCGCCGACATGCTCGTCATCGAGGCCACCTTCCTCGACGGCCAAGCCGAACTCGCCCGCTCCTACCAACACCTCACCGCCCGCCAGGCCGGCCGCATCGCCGCCCAGGCCCAGGTGCGCACCCTCGTCCTGACCCACCTGTCCGAACGCTACGACGCCACCGACGAACCCCACTTCCTCGCCCAAGCCGCACAAGAGTTCGACGGCCCCATCGTGCTCGCCGCCGACCTCGAACGCATCCCCGTCCCACCCCGCACCGACACACCCCGCTAACCCCACCCACCACAACAAAGAAGAGGGGGTGAGACACCCCCTCACCTCACCCCCACACCGGGCGCACGTTCCCCAACACCCGATCCACCGCGATCTCGATCACCACCCGATTCGGGTTCTCCCGCGGCCGCCGATACCGCTCGGCATACCGACGCTCCGCCTCAGCCACCACCCCCGGATCCCGCGACACCCGCGCCGAACCCTCCAACGTCGACCACCGGCGCCCCTCCACCTGACTCACCGACACCCGCACCCCCGCGTGCGCCGCCAGATTCCGCGCCTTGTAACTCGCACCATCACAGATCACCCGCGCCACCCGCCGCCGCGCGTCAAACGTCACCCCCACCGGCACCTGATGGATACTCCCGTCCGGACGCGGACTGGCCAACATGCACAACCGCCGCTCACTCCAAAACACCACGAACTCGTCCTCCACCAGCGTCGACTCCTCCACCACACACTCCCCCGCACAACCGTCCAAAACCCCAGCATCCCAACACCCCCACACCACCCGCCCCCGGCTCCCCCAAACCCCCGTGCCCCCCACCCACCCAAACCCCTAGACTCCACACACCCCACCACAAGGAGTCACCATGACCACACCCCCACCCCACGCCGAGGGCATGCTCAACGTCGGACAAGGCCACCACCTCTACTGGCAGGCCCACGGCAACCCCCACGGCACCCCCGCCCTCGTCCTGCACGGCGGACCCGGCTCCGGCTGCCACCCCGGCTGGACCGCCTTCTTCGACACCACCCGCCACCGCGTCATCCTCCTGGACCAACGCGGCACCGGCCACAGCACCCCACCCGCCCACGACCCCACCACCGACCTGACCACCAACACCACCCACCACCTCATCAACGACATCGAAACCCTGCGCACCCACCTGGGCATCGACACCTGGCTCATCCTCGGCGGCTCCTGGGGCTCCACCCTCGCCCTGGCCTACGCCCAAACCCACCCCACCCGCGTCCACGGCATCGTCCTGGTCTGCGTCACCACCACCACCGCCGCCGAGGTCCACTGGATCACCCACGACATGGGCCGCATCTTCCCCGAAGAATGGGACCGCTTCCGCCACGCCGCCGGACCCCACGCCGACCCCCACGACCTGGCCACCGCCTACGCCCACCTCCTGACCGACCCCGATCCCCGCGTACGCGACGACGCCGCCCGCGCCTGGTGCCGATGGGAGGACGTGCACATCTCCACCGTCCCCGAAGCCCGCCCCAACCCCCGCTACGACGACCCCGACTTCCGCATGACCTTCGCCCGCCTGGTCACCCACTACTGGAGCAACACCGCCTTCCTCCCCGACGGCCAACTCCTCGAGCGCGCCCACACCCTGAACGGCATCCCCGGCGCGATGATCCACGGCCGCCTCGACATCAGCGGCCCCGCCGACATCCCCGTCCGCCTCGCCCAGCGCTGGACCGACGCCGAACTGACCATCCTCTCCGGAGCCGGACACGGACGCGGCCAAGCCGAGGGCGAACCCACCATGCTCCAAGCCGCCCGCGCCGCCACCGACCGCCTCGCCCGCTGACCCGC
>NZ_ANBC01000341.1 GCF_000341125.1 Nocardiopsis lucentensis DSM 44048
CGGCGGGCACCCGTTCCCCATACGCCAACACGCACGTCACACACCCCACTCACCCACCACCCCCACCCCCTGAACCGGCCCCGGCCACGGTGACCCCCCACACCCCCCACAACGCACCGACCACCCCCACCCATCAGCCACAATGGCCACACCACCGACCCCGAACACGCGAAAGACCCGACCCCGTGCCCACACCCCTGCCCAAAGCCGAACTCCACGTCCACATCGAAGGCACCCTGGAACCCGAACTCGCCTTCACCCTGGCCGAACGCAACGGCATCACCCTGGCCCACCCCACCATCGACGACCTGCGCGCCGCCTACTCCTTCACCGACCTGCAGTCCTTCCTCGACCTCTACTACTCCCTCACCGACGTCCTACGCACCCGACAGGACTTCACCGACCTGGCCGAGGCCTACCTCACCCGCGCCGCCGCCCAAGGCGTCCGCCACGCCGAGATCTTCTTCGACCCCCAAGCCCACACCACCCGCGGCGTCAGCATCGACACCGTCATCGACGGCCTGACCGCCGCCCTGGACACCAGCGAGCAGCGCCACGGCATCACCACCGCCCTCATCCTGTGCTTCCTTCGCGACCGCCCCGCCACCGAAGCCCTGAACACCCTCCACGCCGCCCGCCCCCACCTGGACCACATCACCGCCGTCGGGCTGGACTCCGCCGAGGTCGGCCACCCACCCGAGAAGTTCACCCACGTCTTCGACGCCGCCCGCGCCATGGGCCTGCGCTGCGTCGCCCACGCCGGGGAGGAGGGCCCCGCCTCCTACATCTGGCAGGCCCTCAACCTGCTCAAGGTCGAGCGCCTCGACCACGGCATCCGCTGCCTCCAAGACCCCGACCTGGTCGCCCACCTGGCCGCCACCCAAACCCCCCTGACCGTGTGCCCCTTCTCCAACGTGCGCCTACGCGCCGTCAACACACTGGCCGACCACCCACTGCCCGCTCTCATGGACGCCGGCCTGCTGGTTACCGTCAACTCCGACGACCCCGCCTACTTCGGCGGCCACGTCCACGACAACTACGAGGGCCTGCGCCAACACCTGGGCCTGGACGAGAGCGCCCTGCGCCAACTGGCCCGCAACTCCTTCACCGCCGCCTTCCTCACCCCCCAGCGCCGCGACGCCCTCATCGCCGAACTCGACGCCCACCCCACCCCCTGACACACACCAGGGCCCCGCACCCTCCCGGTACGGGGCCCACACCACCCCACACTCAACCCACCCAGGCCACCGACTGACCGTGCTCGCCGGTGTGAGCCACCACCCGACCATCCAACGCCAACGTGAACCGCGTCGGCGCCTCAGGACGCGCCCGCTCCCACTCCGGAAAGACCCGCCACCCCTCGTTCGACACCCAGTGCCCCCGCACACCACCCACCACCTCGGCGAACGCCGCCACATCGGCGGGGG
>NZ_ANBC01000342.1 GCF_000341125.1 Nocardiopsis lucentensis DSM 44048
CTCCCTCGGAGCCATCGCCACCACCCGCGGCAAGGACTCCACCAGATCACCCGCCACCATCCACGCCGGATCCCCCGCCGCCACCCGCGCCGCCGCACGCAACCGCTCCCGACGCGCCGCCTCCCGCGGCCCCGGCCAGATCAACGACTCCAACCACCGCACATCCCCCGCATCCCCCGGGTCCAGCGGGTGCAGATCGATCCCCGCCCGCCACACCACCTCCGGCACCCGCTCCGGCACCGGCACCGCCCCCTCGGTGGCACACTCCAACACCACCTCACCGTCCGCGGGACCGATCAGCCCACCCCCGTCATAGGAATACCGATACCGGTCCGGATACAGACACAACCCCGCCGACGCCCCCACCTCCACCAACGCCAACGGCCCGGGCAACGACGCCAACACCGGCAGCAACGTCGCACACCGGCGCACCTCGTTGGTCTGCGTGGCACGCTCCAACACCACCGACTCCACCCGGTCCCAGTTCTCCACCAACCAGTCCCGAAACTCCGGCCAGTCCCCCACCGGGCCACCCAGATACCGCACCGCGCCCAACAGCAGGTTGGGCTGACGCTTGTTCCCGGCGGGCAGCCCCATCACCAGGCCCAACACCCGCTGATCCCGCGCCACCCCCAACGCGATGCGCGCGTAGGAAGGCGAGGACCCAGCCGCGTAGTGACGGGCGAACCCCTCATACCGGCGCGCCACGAACTCCACGTCATCGGCCACGTGCTCCACCACGACCACCCTCTCCACACGGCAACCCGGTCGCACCCCGCCCCTACCCCGCC
>NZ_ANBC01000343.1 GCF_000341125.1 Nocardiopsis lucentensis DSM 44048
CTACCCAGGCACGACACACGAACGGACCCCAAGACGCACCGCCCCCTCGGGGGACGACCAGGCCGCGCGGGTGGTGACCGCCGCCGTCAACCACCCACCACCCCGAGCAGACCCACCCCCGCCAGTGGAGCGCGATCGCCCTCGCCCGGGCCGCGTCCTCCTGGGAGCGACCCTGGCGGCCACCCTGGTGACGGCGGTCGTGGTGATCCGCCACGAAGCCCGCCCCCGGCCCTCCTTCCGGCTGTGGTGGCTGATCATCCCCGCCTGGTCGGCCGCCATCGCGGCCGTGGCCGCCACAGTCCTGACCATCCGGCTCACCCTGGGCTCCGTTCGCCGACCGCCCGGTGACCTTCGACGCCGCGAAGTTCACCGCGGGCCGGGTGTTCTTCAGAGCCCACTTCTGCGGCGCGCAGGTGTCCTTCTACCTGACCCTGTCCGACAACAGCCCGGTCTCCTTCAACGACGCCGAGTTCACCGCAAGCACAGTGGACCTGGCACATGCCACGGGCAAACGCCCCGCCGGACTGTCGAAGGCCGCCCAACACTCGAAACCAGGAACGGTGCTCCTCCCCGAGGACCGGTAGCCCACACCTCACCGACCCGCGCCCCGAAACCGCTCCCGGTACTCACTGGGCGCACACCCCAACGCCCGCACGAACGCCCGACGCATCACCTCATCGGACCCATAACCACACCTGCGCGCCACCGACACCACCCCGGCCTGGCTCTCCTCCAACAACCGGCACGCCGTCTCCAACCGCACACGGCCCACGAACCGGCCCGGGCTCACCCCCACCTCACGCGCGAACACCCGAGCGAACTGACGCGGCGACAACCCCGCCCGCGCCGCCAACGCCTCCACCGACAGATCCGCACCCGGATGCGACACGATCCAGTGCTGCAACTCCCGCACCGCCGGACGCTGCGCCGTCTGCACCGCCAGATGCGTGGAGAACTGCGCCTGATTACCCGGCCGCCGCAGGTACACCACCAACTGACGCGCCACCGCCAACGCCACCTGCCGCCCCACGTCCTCCTCCACCAACGCCAACGCCAGATCGATCCCCGCGCTCACCCCCGCCGAGGTCACCACCGACCCCTGCCGCACGAAGATCGGCGTCGGATCCACCTCCACCCGCGGATAACGCCGAGCCAACGTCGCACAATGCGCCCAGTGGGTGGTGGCCCGCAACCCGTCCAACACCCCCGCCTCGGCCAACACGAACGCCCCCGTGCACACCGACGCCGTACGCCGCGCCCGCGCCGAGACCCGACCGACCGTCTCCACCAGCACAGGATCCAGCCGCCGGGTGCCCTCACCGCCGGGCACGATGAGCGTGTCGACCCGCCCGACCCGCGCCAACGGCACCGACGGCACCAACCCCAGCCCCGAAGAGGTCGTGACCACGCCACCATCCAGGGACGCCACACGCACCCGGTAGTCCACCTCAGGCGCCCGCGCCGCGCCCGCGAACACCTCCAACGGGCCCGTCACGTCCAGACTCTGCACACCGTCGAAGACGACGATGACCACCTCACGTCGCATGGCCCCATCCTGACCACCGGCCCAGACGACCACAAGGTCGCCTACCCCACGCTTCCTGCCACCACCGCCATCATGGGGAAGGAGCCCACGCGCCAGACGGACCGGTCGCCTCGGGCGCACCGGTCCCGTCCCATCGGGGAGCGGTGAGAGAGTCGCCCCTGGCCCACAGCGACCACACCACAACCGACAAAACCCCCAAAAAGGATCAACTGCGGTCTACAACCCCAACACAACACCACCGCCACACAAACCCCACCCACCCCACGTACCCTCAACACACACCGCCACAACACCCCACCGAGACCAAGGACACGAGCACACCGACAGAACTCTCACCCACCCCCGACGATCCCACCCACCAGACGACCACCCACACGAACGGACACCCGTGAGGCTCTCCCACCGCGGCAAGCTACACGCCAGCCCCGCCCCCACCCCACCACCCCCACCACCCCTCATCGAGCTCCACGACGTGTCCCTCACCCACAACCACACCCCCCTGATCAGCCACCTCGACCTCACCATCCGCCCCGGCGAACACGTCGCCCTCATCGGCCTGTCCCCCACCGCCACCACCGCCCTCACCCACCTGCTCACCGGCCGCACCACC
>NZ_ANBC01000344.1 GCF_000341125.1 Nocardiopsis lucentensis DSM 44048
ACACCCCCAACCCCCACACCCACCACCGCCCTCATCCACCTCACCAACCACCCCACCCGCACCGCCGACCGCGTCCTCCTCCTCCACCACGGCCGCGTCACCGAAACCGGCACCCACCTCCAACTCCTGGCCCGCGGCGGCGCCTACGCCCGCCTCTACGCCCTCCAAGGACCCCACCGCGTCCCCACCGACTGAACCCCCACCCACGCCACACGCCCTAGGATGGGCACGTGCCACCGATCGCCAAGGAACTCACCGTCGGACAGGTCGCCGAACGCGCCGGAGTCGCCGTCTCCGCCCTGCACTTCTACGAGCGCCAAGGCCTCATCCACAGCCGACGCACCACCGGCAACCAACGCCGCTACCGCCGCGACACCCTGCGCCGCGTCTCCTTCATCCGCATCTCCCAACGCGTCGGCATCCCCCTGGCCCGCATCCGCCAAGCCCTGGACTCCCTGCCCGACAACCGCACCCCCACCCCCAAGGACTGGGAACGCGTGTCCCAACAGTGGCGCGACGAACTCGACACCCGCATCAACCAACTCGTCCGCCTACGCGACGACCTCACCAGCTGCATCGGCTGCGGCTGCCTGTCCCTGAACTCGTGCACCCTGTCCAACCCCGAAGACGTCCTGTCCACCACCGGCTCCGGCGCCCGCCGACTCCTCGTCGACGCCCTCAAGGACGAAACCCCCTGACACACCGATGGCGGTGACCCCACCAGGCCACCGCCACCACATCAGATCCGCCTACACCGCCGCGGCGGCCTCATCCCGCCCACGCCGCGCCAACGCGTCCGCGCGCTCGTTGCCCTCATCCCCGCTGTGGCCGCGCACCCACCGCCACTCCACGTCATAGCGCGAGGCCACCTCGTCCAACCGCTGCCACAGGTCGACGTTCTTCACCGGCTTCCTACCCGCCGTCTGCCACCCGCGCCGCTTCCAGTTCGCCAACCACGACGTGATCCCGTCACGCACGTAGGAGGAGTCGGTGTGCACCACCACCGGCACCTCCCGCGTCAGGCTCTCCAACGCCCGGATGGCCGCCATCAGCTCCATCCGGTTGTTCGTCGTGCTCTCCTCGCCCCCGTACAGCTCCTTCTCGTGCGCGCCATAGCGCAGCCACACACCCCACCCGCCCGGGCCGGGGTTGCCGCTGCACGCCCCGTCGGTGTAGATGACCACTCGCTGCTCCAGGTCGACCTGGTCCTCCCCGTTGTCCATGCCGGGCAATCTACCGCTCCCATCGATCACGAAAAGGCCACAAACCACTAAAACCAGGCCACAAACAGAGCCACACCGGCCCAGTGGATCCCCCAAACCCCCCGCCCCGGACCACCGACCCCACCAATGGCACCCATCCGAACCACCCCACCAACCACCCCGAAACACCCTTGCCCAACCCACCACCACCCACGACAATGACCCAGAGCACACGAACGACCACGGAAAGCACCACATGCCACTGGAGCTCAGCGCCATCAGCGTCGACTGCGCCGACCCCCACCGCCTGGCCACTTTCTGGTCCCAGGCCCTGGGCCACCCCATCCACCCCGACGACCGACCCGGCGACCCCGAGGCCCTCATCCGCCTCCCCCAGGGCCCGCCCCTGCTCTTCCTGCGCGTCCCCGAACCCAAGACCGTCAAGAACCGGCTCCACCTCGACCTGAGCGCCGCCCCCGGCCACACCCGCGAACAAGAGACCGACCGCCTCGTGGGCCTGGGCGCCACCCTCATCGACGACCGACGCGAACCCGACGGCTCCGGCTGGACCGTCCTGACCGACCCCGAGGGCAACGAATTCTGCGTCGTACGCGGCGACCACGAACGCTGAAACGACAACGGGGGCGCCACGGCCCTCGCCGTCAGCACCCCCGCACACCCGCGGCCACTCAGCCCGCCAGCTCACGCTCCAACTCAGCGGCCCGCACCTGACGCCGCTCGAACACACCAGCCGACATCTCGTTCATCTTCTTCAACACCCGCTTGCGCTCACGCGCCGACAACCGGTCCACGTACAACCGCCCCAGCGTGTGATCGGTCTCATGCTGCAGGCACCGGGCGAAGTACCCGCTGCCGCTGATCACCACCGGCGCACCGTCACGGTCCACACCCCGCACCGTGGCGTGCTCGGCCCGCCCCAGATCCGCGTGCGGACCCGGCACCGACAGGCACCCCTCACTCTCCACCACGACCACGTCGTCCACGTCACGCTCATCCAACACCGGATTGATCACGTGCCCCACATGCCGCACACCATCATCATCCGGGCAGTCATACACGAACAACCGCAAATCCACCCCGACCTGGTTGCCCGCCAACCCCACACCCTCAGCCGCGTACATCGTCCGGAACATGTCGTCGACCAACCGCCCCAGCTCCGCCCCGCCCAACATCTCCTCGGGCACATCGGCGTTACGCCGGTGCAGGACCTCCTCACCGGTCACGGTCACCCGCAGCACCCGGCCACGCGCCGCCTCCGGCGCCAGCACGGGAAACTCCGCCACCTCCCGCCCCTGAACGACGGCGGCCACCTGCGCGGGCGTGGACTGCTCCGACATGGTTCTACTCTCACAACGTGCTCGGGGAGACAACAAGTGGCACAACACCACCACAACACCCGAAAAATAGCACGAAACGGCTGGTCAACCACGCACAGTACCCACAACGTCAACGGAACCAGGAATTCCCCTGGATCAGACAACGCGCCAGGTAGTCCCGCAACGACACCACCACCAACCGCCGCCGATCCGACTCATGATCCCACACCACGATCCCCGGCCCGTAGTCCGTATGCACATACGCGAACTGCGGACCCATGTCCGAATCACCAAAGAAGATCATCTCATCGAACGGCGCGTACAACTCCAGATAGTCCGGCTCCGCGCGCATCGCCAGATTGTCCTCCACCAGACGCCGCGCATCCCACACCACAGCGTCCCCATACTCATTGACCACCCCGTCCGTCTCACGCAACAACGACGCCAACTCAAACGGCAACGGCAGCATCAACCGCCGCTCCACCTCCGCCAAGGTCACCTCATCAGCCGCATCACGCAGATCGGCCTCGGGATACATCTCCAGGATCAGTTCACGCCACACACCCCCGATCATCACAGGTCGTGGCAACCCACGGGAAATCGCCAGCGGCGAGTCGACCCGAAAACCCACCCACACCCCGGGAATACCCCCAGGCCACGCCCCGTTCACCCCACAACGAACCGGTCCGGTGGCAACTGTCCCCACAGACCGACATCACCCCGAAGACCCGGTCAACACCCACGGCACGGCCACACACCAGGCCCCCGCACCGCCCTCAACACGACCCAACACCAACCAAGAAGCTGAGAAACTGAGAAGCCGACCAACAACCACCCCACAAGGACACCCACCACCACGCCACCCATGACCACACACCACCGCACCCACCGCCCCGGCCCCCTCACCACCCTCGCCTACCTCTTCCTCCTCCTCTCCCAAAACACCGCCGCCCTCCTCCTCACCCCCCTCATCCTCGCCTCAGCCGTCCTCACCCTCATCTGGGTCGGCCTCCCCTTCGTCATCCTCACCGCCACCCTCCTACGCGCCCTCGCCAACGCCCAACGCCGCACCCTGGGCCACCTCCTCCCCCAAGGCCCCGTCCCCTCCGCCTACCGCCCCGTCCCCCAAGGCAGCATCCTGCGCCGCGCCACCACCCTCCTCACCGACCCCGCCACCTGGAAAGACATCCTCTGGCTCACCGCCGGAGCCGCCAACCTCCTCCTCATCACCATCCCCATCGCCCTCCTCACCCACGGCCTCTACCAAATCCTCCACACCCTCACCCCCACCCCCCAAACCCCCCTCTACGGCCTCTACACCCCCCACACCACCACCCAAACCCTCATCCCCCTCCTCACCGGCGCCCTGCTCACCTACCTCGCCTACTACACCGCCCCCAAAGTCCTCCACCTCTACCTCGCCTTCAACCAACTCCTCCTCGCCCCCAACGAAAAAGCCCGCCTCACCGCCCGCGTCGCCCACCTCGCCACCAGCCGCGCCAACACCATCGACACCCAAGCCGCCGAAATCCGCCGCATCGAACGCGACCTCCACGACGGCGCCCAAGCCCGCCTCGTCGCCCTCGGCATGAACCTCGGCATGGCCGAACAAATCATCGAACACGACCCCACCACCGCCCGCGACATGCTCACCGAAGCCCGCGAAACCACCCGCCAAGCCCTCACCGAACTCCGCGACCTCGTCCGCGGCATCCACCCACCCGTCCTCGTCGAACGCGGCCTCGACGGAGCCGTCCACGCCCTCGCCCTCACCCACCCCCTCACCACCACCGTCGATGTCGACCTCCACGGCCGCCCCGCCGACCCCGTCGAATCCGCCGCCTACTTCGCCATCGTCGAACTCCTCACCAACACCGCCAAACACGCCCACGCCACCCACGCCTGGATCCGCATCAACCACGGTCAAGGCCGCCTCGTCATCACCCTCACCGACAACGGCACCGGCGGCGCCACCCCCGCGCCCGGCAGCGGCCTCGCCGGAATCCGGCGCCGCCTCGACGCCTTCGATGGCACGATGAACATCACCAGCCCCCCAGGCGGCCCCACCATCGTGACCCTGGAGATCCCGTGCGCGTTGTCATCGCCGAAGACCTTGCCCTCCTCCGAGACGGACTGATCCGCCTCCTCCAAGCCCACGACTGCACCGTCGTCGCCGCCGTAGACAACGGCCCCGACCTCCACAACGCCCTCACCGAACACAAACCCGACGTCGCCGTCGTCGACGTACGCCTCCCACCCACCTTCACCGACGAAGGCCTCCAAGCCGCCCTCAGCGCCCGCACCCAAATCCCCGGCCTGCCCATCCTCGTGCTCTCCCAGCACGTCGAACAGCTCTACGCCCGCGAACTCCTCTCCGACGACAGCGGCGCCGTCGGCTACCTCCTCAAAGACCGCGTCCTCGACATCGGCCAGTTCATCGAAGCCGTCCGCCGCGTCGCCGCCGGCGGCACCGCCATGGACCCCGCCGTCATCTCCCAACTCCTCGCCCGCCAGGACCAAAGCGGCCCCCTCGCCCAACTCACCCCCCGCGAACGCGAAGTCCTCTCAGAAATGGCCGAAGGCCGCTCCAACTCCGCCATCGCCGCCCGCCTCTACATCACCGAAAAAGCCGTCAGCAAGCACATCAACAACATCTTCACCAAACTCGACCTCCCACCCTCGGCCGACGACAGCCGCCGCGTCCTCGCCGTCCTGGCCTACCTCTCCTCCACGAAGATGCCACCGGCCTAAAACCCCACACGAACACGCCCCACCAGGACAGGTAGGATGCGGCGCGTCAAGACAGCGCCGTGAAGTCCCCACCCCGGAACCCACACCGCGCACGACCTACCAACCAAGGACCGACAAGCGTGGCCACCACCTACGACTACCAACTCCCGTTCCCGATGAACCAGGTGTGGAACACGCTGCCCTCCGCCGTGCACCACACCAAAAAGGCCTCCAACACCGGAAACCCGGTACCCGGTGGCTACCGCTACACCTTCTCCACCGGCATCAGCCTGCGCACCTTCGGGTTCACCGTGTTCGTCGACCTCCACCCCCTCCCTCAAGGCACCCACATGCGCGTCACCACCAGCATGAACTTCGGCCTCATCGACTGGGGCGAGGGCCGCGACATCGCCAACGAGCTACACCTGCACCTCACGAACCTGCTCCAGACGCACAACAACCACAGCCAAGGCTGGCAGCAGAACCCGTAACCACCCCACGAACACACAAAAACGGCGAAGCCGCGGCCCCCACAGGCCGCGG